>CATKFJ010000341.1 GCA_949747725.1 uncultured bacterium | reverse complement strand
GCGAAGTCGTAGCCTATGCGCTACGTCGAGCGAGTTTAACGCAGTATCGGGCTGAAAGAGCCGCCCCTCGGGCGGAGCAAATACGCTTACGACTGCCTAGGCGTTATGGTCGCGATAATGACCGTTTCGGGTTCGCCACCGCCCTCAGGCTCTTTGGTTTCCTCGGTAAACGCAACTGTGTACTTAGCGCCGGAAGTAGTCGTAACGGTAAATGTCTTATCGCCGTCGCTGACGCTCTCTTTTACAAGCACCGCATCACCGCCGTACTTGACGCCGAGAACTGCTATCACATTATTGTCTTTATCCAAACACACGTATGCGCTGGAATCCTTCGTGCTGCCTTCGTACACATCGACTTTTACTGTACTGTCGATAACGGCGTAAGTAACAAGCTCCTGCGCGTCGCCCTCACCTACGTTTTTCTGCTCAAACGCCACGATATACGTCTTAGTGGACTTATCGCTGTCGTTGTTGACGACCGTTACAAATCTGCCGTCGCCTAACGAAACGCAACTCGAAGTATACGTTAAACGACCGCCGCTTACCATCGCTATCACTCTTGTGACATTGCCGTCGACAACATTAACCAAAACGCCGTCGCTGTCCTTGCCTTCTATCGTGTAGAACTTAACGGTGGTTTTTTCAACCGCCAAAGTTCCCGAATTTGCTTTGATCGAGCTATGCTCGTCATCGGCATATTCGAAATCGAACGAATAGGTGTAGTAGTCGTAATCGAAGTATCTTACGCCGTCATACTCGTATACAAGGAACGTCCACTTGGATTTATTGCTGTCTTTGTCCGCGTCCTCGCTGAAACCTGCGTCGCACAGCGCTTTTCCGTTTACGCTGAGCGTCGGGAAGTACTTATCGCCTTTGGAGAAATATTTATCGCTGTCGTCCTCCGCGCTTGCGTCCTTTATGATCTGGAAGCCCGTAGTATAAACAAACTCCTGTTCGTAAATTACATAGCTGTCGGAGCCGACGTTGCCGCTGTAAAGCTCACTGCCGAGCTTAGTCAACGAGAATATGATGTAGTTGTAAACGCCCAAATATTGGTTGGGTACAATAAAGAAGTTTACTTTATACTTTTCGCCGTCGCTGCCCGTAAACTGCGAAGTGAACATATGCCCGTAATTACTGTTGTACATTCCGGCTCTGGTAAGCGTGCCGTCGGTAAACGACACCGCGCGCAAAACGCCGCCGCCCTCCTCGTCGACATATGTCACGAAATTGAATTGACCCGAAACCGTGTATTTTATCTCTGCGTTTTCGGCGTCGCCTGTCGTTTCGCCCAAAATGTACATAGTGCCGTAAAGATTATTGAACAGAAGCTGCGTTATCGTCTGCCCGTAAGTAAGGAGAATCTGCGAATACTGATAATCGAGCATACTGAGCCCGTAATTATACGTGCCGGGATCGTAAACAAACGTATTGTTTGTATTATCTGAAGTTCCGTCGGCGCCCGTATAATTAAGCGTCAAGTCGCTGTTGACCGTAACGTCGTAAGCGGCGGAACTGCCGGACAGGTAATCTTTTTTGTAGTATGCGATATACGGCGAAACATTGCCGTCATCGTCGTAGTCTACAGCTACATAAAGTTTGTCGGTTTTTTCCTGCTCGCCGACCTTATGCGTATATTCGCCTATTACGGTGAACGTCGCCTCGCCGGTGGGAGTAAACTTCAAAATATTGTCGGCGGCGTCTTTGAACGTAAGTTCGCCGCCGCTGAACTGATAATACGTTTTTTCGTTATAAGTAACGGTATTGTCGCTTGAAATTTGTAATTCGGTTTTTACAAATCCGTACTTGGCGTTTGTCGCTTTCTCGTCATGAGAATAGATATAGATCTTACCGTCTTGATAATCGAAGTAAACTCCGTCGCCGTTATTAAAGCTCGCAACACCGAAATCATAGAGAACGATGGACGACATATCCGCGGCGTAGAATGTTTTGTTGAACGTATTGGACGTAACTTTTGCCCCGTTACGCGTATACATTGCGGCAAAAGAAGCGTCGTCGTTTACGAAATAGAACAGGTCGTCGTCTATACGGATATAGCTGCCGCTATCCTCATAACCGTAAGAATTGTAGTATGTTGCATTGCCGTAGTTATCGAGAACTATGACCGAAAGATTGGAATCGTTGAAATAAGTACCCGAAATATCTTCGGTATTAAGTACGAAAATATTGTAATCCGTACCGTCAATGTCCAACACGCTCGGCTTGCCCTCATAAATAACCGTATTGCTGTCCGTTATTTTATACTCGCCGTTATCGTCTATGTAATAACCGCATTCTTTTACGGTGTCATAATAAGAAATCGTTATTTTATTGGTTTTCCCGTCGAGAGTGCAGATATACGACTTACCGAAATACTTATCGGAATCGATGACGATGTTGAACGCCGTGTTTGTCGTATTTGCGGTATATATACCGTTTACGGTTTGGCTGCCGTAAGTAATAGCGATCGTTTTGTTAGCCGTATCGAGCGTCCAAGTATAAACAGTATCGTTTACCGTCACGGCGTAACTCGTAGCCGAACTCTTATTATACGTGCCTGTCAACTCCACACGCTCTCTTATCTCGGCGTTGCCGTGTCCGTCGAGCATAAGCAACCGACCGTTAGGCGAACCGTTGTCTACAACCATGTAGGACGCAGCCTCGAGTCCGCGTATAACGAACGTACCGTCCGCGGTAACGTCGATCAAACGCATTTCCTCGTCGATATACATTGCTACGGTAAGCTCATATCCGTCGGGCATACCGTCGTTATTAAGGAGATACGCACCGTCGTGCTTGATGCCGTTCGCGTCGGTATACCGCGCCATGTGCGTAGCGCCGTCGAGAACAAGCGTGCCGTTACCGACGGCTGCATTATAGCTTACTGTTCCCGCGCTCTTGCGGAAGAAGTTGGAAAGAAGTGTAAAATCGAACGTGGTCAAACCGTCGAGCGACGTAAACGTATACACAACAATATCGTACTCGTTGAAAGCCGAATGTTCCGCCGATGTGAGCGTGCCGCGCACAGTCTGCTCATCCGATCCGCCCTTGTATTCTACGATATTTTTACCGTTACTGTGCTTTTCGTCTATAAGCGCAAGCGTCTTAGACGCGTCATTTGCATCGTTATCGTCGATTTCGGTAAGCGTCACTATAGCTATCGTTTCGGTTATTTCGTACTTCGAGAAGTACATACTGTTGCCGGACGAAATAAACACAAACTTGAACTGAAGCTCGCCGGCATTATTGTAGAAAGTATTTACGGCGAATTTTACACCAAGTTCTTCCATATGTTCAACGGTGTAATAACCGTCGATCTTTACGGGGTTGTTTTTATCGCTGTCGTTGTAGATGGCAACAAGTTTGTCTTTATCGCCGCTATAGTTCTCGCCCGTTATGTTGAGCGTTATAGTGCTCGAAGTGCTGTTATTTTTGCGATGTCTTAAAACTACGGGTTCTTGCGCAAGCACACTGTACGTAGTAGGCTCATCCGCATCGTCGTACATAAAATAATAGTACTCGGTACCGCCTGTCGTTGTCGCGGAAAGACGAACAATGCGTCTTTCTGACGTGCTGGGCGCAAGATTACCTACAACCGTTTTGCCGTCCTTATCCGTATAGATACCGAACGAAGCGGACGCTATGGTAAGCGTACTGCCGTCGCTGCCTTCGAGCGTTTTGGTATAGTCGGTATTTTGCTCGCCGTCCGCCGACGAACTGAGCCAATAGTATACGGGGTAAACAGACTTCCCCGACGCTATAAGCCCTGTTTTGTATTCGAACGATTTAACGCCGTTTACAGCCGTTTCGCCTACAAACACATAGCTGTCGCTGTTTTTGTTATACGTTATAATGCCGTCGGTTGCTTTAGCGACCGCGCTGTTGACTGTGTTGTAAAGACTACCCTTACCCTCGCCCGTAACTATAAGATAGGGCGCGCCGACAAGACTGCCTTCGGTATTCATGTAAACGTACTCGGCATAGTTTTCGTCGAGCGGCTGAGCAACACGAATAGGTCCGCCGTTAAACACCGAATCCTTTGGATTTAGACGGTAACGTCGCACTTCCGAACCGCTCGTTACGGTAAGTATCACTTCGCCGCGAACGGACGTACTTTCCGTAAACGTGCCAGTAAACACGGTTACTTCATTGGAAATTACGCTTGCCGTGGCGCATCCGTCGAGTTTAAGCTCGTCTACGCCTAACTTGTTGGGATTATCCTTTTCGGATATCCAGAACGATACGTCGTAATCTTCGTTGTAAATGTCATAACCCAAGCCGTATTGACCGTACTCTATAAGGCGTAACGTCTGTTGGCTATTAGTCATTATAAGGGTGATGAATTCGTCTTTTATCGTATAATTGTAATACGTGGACGTTATTTCCGAGCCTGCGGAGTTAGGCGCCATATACAGCGCATTGCCGAATCCGTCAAGCTCCAAAACGGGATAGTACATTCCGCGACGGGCAAGCGTTCCGTAGCTATATTCTTCGCCGCGAATACGGTAGACGTTTTTCGTATCCGATCCGTCCTGATTTCTGACTATACCGAGCGCGAACACTACCGTTTCGCCGTTATCGTCGAATACAACGGTATAAATGCCATCCTCGTCCACGGTAAACGTGCCGTCGCGCGGGTTTTCGCCATCCTTGTAGCAAGTAAGCTTATCTGCGTCGTTGGACTGAAACACTATTTGAGTTGTTTCGTCAACTTTTCCGTCGGCATAAAGATAATATCTGCCGCTTCGCATTATCTGATAATAGAATGTGCCGTTGTCCTTAAGCTTGGCGCTTATGCTGAACGTGATATCGTTTTCGTCTACGAAAGTGCCTTCGAACTTATAATAGTCGATACGCTCGTTGTACGTACCCGGGATATCCACGCCTGCACGGCAGATAACAGCCTTATTTTTGTCGTCGGGCGACACATAAATATAATCCTTGCCGCCGAACATATCCTTATAACCTCTGTTCCATACGGCATAGAAAATAGTGTTTGCTTCGAGAGTATATTTTTCGTCCTTGATAACGTCGTCAAAATCGGCGTCCTGAGTAAGCGCCCAACCGACAAACCTGTGACCTTCGAAAGCGAACTTAACATCCGTTTTTACGTCCAATTCGGTTCCGTAAAGATGCGACTCGTACTCCGTTTGTTGTTCTCCGTCGGGATAGTTGGAGTTATAGAACAATGTAAAAGTTTCCCTGTCGAAATGCAGGACGTATACGTTTTTGCTCGCGTCTGCGTCAATAACGCGCGTGAGCGCGGCAACGTCGGCGGCAACGATCTCAAAGCCGTTGACCGCTATAGGCAGTGTGTACGCCTCGCCTATAAGCGCGTAACCGCTTGCGTAGTTTGCCACATACTCGTATTCGCTCAACACGTCGAGCTTTTGAGTATATATGTTTACGGTATAGCCGGCTTTATAGCGCGCTTTAAGGCTGATGCCGTTTTCGGTCATTACAGCGCTCGAAGAGAGCGGATTGCCGTCGGACGTATACCAACCGCCGAACTGATACTCGCCTTTAACGGGCACATAGTCTAACATGGCGTGCGATATATTAGCGCCCACTCTTATGTATACTGTATTCCCCGCCGCAAGCGTGCCGCCGTCAAGATCGAGCGTAGCCGCATAAGTCTTTGTCCACTTGGCATAGTATGTAGTGTCGACCGTAAAAGTAGCGCTGCCTACGGGATCGCCCGAAAAATCGGCGGTAACAAACCAACCGTCAAATGCGTAACCGTCGCGCACGGCTTCGGGGAATGTAACGGAATCGCCCGACTTGCCCGATACCGTGGTCGACACGTCGTCGTACATTACAAACGTGCACACTATATCGGGATCTTGCTCAGAACAAGCCGCAAGCCCCGTCACGCATGCCAACGACATTATAATGCCGAGCAATACTATTAAAAGTCTTTTGTGGGTCTTCATAAAACCACCCTCCTGTTTGTTGCGGACGTTCCGATTTGTCCGCCGTAGAAAAACACTGTCGGCGGTACGATCATTCCGCAGGCTCTGCTTCGGGCGGAACATATTCCGTCCAAACGGCTGTAAGGACCGTACCGTCGTCAAGCTCGCTTATCTTGTCAAGCTCTTCGAGCGTAAATACGCGCTCTTCGTTCTGTTCGCCTATAACGGCTTTCCACCCGACAAACGTATATCCGTCGCGCGTCGGCGGCGTTACGCCGTTGGTTGCCGTAAGGTTCTGAATTCCGTTTTCCGTTTTTGTAAACGATACGACATACTTACCGTCATCATCGAACGTACAGTTATAAAATACGGGACGGTGACCCGAATTCCAACGCGCGCTCAAGCTTTCGTCGTCTTCCGACATCGCTACGTAAAGCGTCAAGTATCTGCAACCGTTAAACGCGTGATCGCCTACGCTTTCTATTGTACTCTTAAGCACGACCGATGTCAAGCTTCCGCAATTACGGAAGGCGTAATTGCCGAGCGTTTTCAAGCTGTCGGGCAGGTCGATCGCCTTGATCG
>CATKFJ010000340.1 GCA_949747725.1 uncultured bacterium | reverse complement strand
TTGTAAGAAAGTTGTGTTGTTTTCGGTAAGAGTTCTGTAAACGTCGCCTATATTGTTGTCTTTAACAAGCACGTTATATTTTCCGTTAGCGCCGTTCACTGTTATATTGCTGTTCGACACCGCATCGGTATTCCACACGTAGAACGTAGCGGAATCAAAGCTCGGCGCGTAATTCGCAAGCGTAGGGTCTGCGGTAGGACTGAAAACGATGCGGTTAGCTACAAGATCGTCGCCTGCGTTCAAACTCCAATTTTTGATAGCGCCGTTCTTGTTCGCAAACGTGTCGTATATATCCTGATCGTATTGCACGCCGCCTGTTTCGGCTGTTTTCGCAGTGATATGCACTACCTTACCGACAGCCGTTATTGCAAACAAATGATTGCCGTAACCCGAATATACAGCTACGAATTTATCGGAATCTTTAACGGTTGCGGCATTGCCGAACTTTATCGGAGTGGGGGTTGCGGAAAGATTGCTCCAAACGTAAAGCGCACCGTCGGACGTGATCGCGCCGGTGATAAATTCTTCTTTATTTAAAATATCAAGACCGCTTTTGTCTTCGTCGCTCGTTTTTTGATTCCAAGCTGTGTTAGCGGCGGTCAAAGTACCGTAACTGTTAAATGCTTTAACTGCGCCCGAAAGCTGTTTACCGGCGGCAACGGAAACGACGCTGCCCGTTATTCCCGTTACAGCTCTGGGAGTTGTGCTGTATGCTGTCGTAGCCGTAGGCGTAGCCAACTGATTATGAGCATTGACGCCCCAAGCGTAAAGCGTATTATCAGACGAACCGCCCGAAACTATACCGTAACCTACGTCGTTACCGAGCGAAACGCCGTATCTGACAGCGCCGAACCCCGTACTTGTATCATTCCCTACCAAACCGTTGGTCAGATCGTGCGCGCCGTATATATCTACAACGCTGTTATTTATGAAACTAGTGTTGTTATATCCGTAATATTGATTTAATGTAAGAGAACTGCTTGTCGCACCTTGATCAGCCACTATACCGCTGCCGTTTGTATTCGGCGTGCCTATAGTACCGCCCATTATTGCTTTTTGAACGGAGTACTCCGGATTTGTTTCCGACGCAGTTCCGGCAGCATGCTTATACGCGGCGTTTGCACCGTTTGTTACTTCGAGGATATTTGCAACGGTAATTGTCTTATCCGAAACGCTAACGCCTTGCGACGTAAGAAAGTTACGTCCGCGCAAATATAAACCCGAGTTATTTATACCTACGTTATATCCGCCGGCAACAACGTCGCCTACGTAACCGCTTCCCGATATTTCGGTGACATAGCGTACCAAACCGCCTTTCATATATGCTTGATATGAAGTATTATCTTTAAGGTCGGTTCCGCTCGTAGACGAAAGCGAATTATAATTTGCAAGATCGGTTTTATCGATAGGCGCGGCAATATTGGGCAAGCCGTACATCAACGATCCCCAGGTATAATGATACGTGGATTTGCTATCGCCGAATAAAACCGTGTAGTTGTATTCGCTCGCGGCTATTTTTATATTAAAGTTATTATTGTATACTTCCGGTTTGGGTATCAACCTGTTTAATGCCGGATCTGTTGCGCTTTGCGCCGCATAATAGTTGTAATCTATAATATAAGGAACATTTAATATATTGCTTCCCTCATACTCATCGGGGCGCAACAATAAATAATGTTTGGTACTTGAATTAGCGTACTCTTCGGTATAAACGTTTTCGGTATTATCGTATCCCCAAGTATATATATAACCGTTTTGAGTGATAAACGCAGCGGTAGTGCGAGTTGCGACAATGGTTTTTATTTTATCGGATACATTG
>CATKFJ010000339.1 GCA_949747725.1 uncultured bacterium | reverse complement strand
TTCGCGGCGCTGTTTCGGCGCAAAATACAAAGCAGTCTATTATTGCTGCCGTGACCAAACTTATCGATCGAATATATTTTAAGAACGGTATTTCGGACGATAACGTAATAAACATAACAATATCCGTCACGGACGATCTGACGGCATATTCCGCGGCGCAGGCGATACGCGAGAATGGTCATATCGTACCGTTGTTTTCGGCTGTCGAGCCGAATATCGACGGCGCTTTAAAAAACTGTATAAGAGTTATGGTCACCGCTTATTCCGAAAATGTTCCGTACCATTTATATCTTAACGGCGCGCGGCGGCTTAGATCGGATCTGACCGATTCTTATTCTATAGCTCTTGACGGCCCGTCCGGCGCGGGAAAAAGCACCGTAGCCAAGATTGTAGCAAAGCGGCTCGGGATAACGTATCTCGATACAGGCGCGTTGTACCGCGCTTTGGGACTTAAATGTCTTAATGAAAATGTTTCTGTTTCGTGCGTTGCCGCAGTGAAAAAATGTTTAACGACCGTCGATGTTAATATTGAGTATCTTGACGGCGTTCAACGTGTTATGCTAAACGGCAGTGACGTATCGGATAAAATACGCACGCCCGATGTTTCGATGGCGGCTTCCGCGGTTTCCGCTATACCGTACGTACGTCAAAAGTTACTCGGCTTGCAACGCGAAATCGCGGCGCACAGTTCGGTAATTCTTGACGGGCGCGATATAGGGACGGTAGTTTTGCCTGATTCCGAATTCAAGTACTTTTTAACGGCAAGCGCGGAGGTCCGTGCAAAGCGCCGCTTCGACGAGCTTAAAGCGAAAGGACAAAACGTAACGTACGACGAAGTATATAACGACGTAGTTACACGCGACCGTAACGACAGTACCCGAGCCGTAGCTCCGCTTAAATGCGCATTCGATGCTATAGAGATAAATTCGGATAAACTTTCCGCCGAGCAAGTAGCCGACTTTATAGTGTCCGACGTTACGGAGGACATCGAAGCATGAGAGCCTGGTACAGATTTCTATATATTTTCCTTTATCCGCTTGCAAAGCTTCTGTTTCCGTGCAAAGTAATGAACAAATACAAATACAGAAAATACGATCGCGGTCAGATAATCATATCCAACCATCTGTCGTGGATGGATATTCTTTATATTTATTTCGGCTTGTCGCGCGATATGAAGCGTCCGCTTTCAAAAAAAGAAAATAAGGGAAGCAAGGCACAAGCATGGTTTATGGGTACTATCGGAGTAATTTTCGTAGACAGAGATAAGCCCGAACTTTCTTCCATGCGCGAGTGCATTAACGCGCTGAAAAACGGCGATACGCTGGCTATTGCCCCCGAGGGCACGCGTAATCGCGTCAATCGCGAATTGCAGCCGTTACACTCGGGCGCGGCGTTGTTCGCGCTTAAGGGCAACGCGCGTGTAGTTCCGTATGTGATACACCACAAAGGCAAGCTTTTTCGCCGTAATTACGCCGGTGTGGGCGATGCGGTAGACCTAAGCGATCTATTCGGAAAGCGCGTGGACGAAACGGCAATACACGAAGCTACCGAAAGATTCAGAGCGGCTATGCAGAAAACTCTTGACGAGCTTGATAAATGGGTAGAAGAAAAAGGTTATAAACGCGAAAAACATAAAGCTAAAATAGAAAAACGCGAGCTGAAATTACAATACAAGGCGGCAAAGAAGAATTATGCCAAAAGTTGTAGTAGCAAATAACGCCGGATTTTGTTTCGGCGTTCGGCGCGCGATAGAGTTTGCCGAGCGTCATTCCGGCGACGGCAAGTGTTATATTCTCGGTGATATAATCCATAACAAAACGGTTGTGGATAAGCTTATAGCGCACGGATTGAAAAAAGCGGATAACGTAGACGAACTTCCGCAGTTGAAAAACGGCGAAAGCGGCAAAGTTATTATAAGATCGCACGGCGCGGCAAAATCGACATATGATCTAATATCGGCAAAGGGATACGATATAATCGATGCAACTTGTCCGTTTGTTTCCAAGATACACGATATTGTAAGTAAACATTACGCGGACGGGTATCATATAGTAATTATAGGCGCGAAGAATCATCCGGAAGAGATCGCAACAAACGGATGGTGCTGCGATTCGGCTACCGTTATCGATACTGATAGCGATTTGTCGGAACTGTCGGTCTACGACAAACTGTGTTTTGTCTGTCAAACCACTTACGATGCGCAAAAGTTTAGAGAAATTTCTAAAAAAATACATAAAATACAAGTAAAAACGGTTGAAATTTTCGACACGATTTGCTATACTACTTATGAGCGCCAAAAAGAAGCGGTGGGTCTTGCCGAAAACAGCGATATCGTGCTCATTGTGGGCGATAAGTCAAGCTCAAACACGACAAAGCTGTACGACCTTTGTAAGGCGAAAAACGTCAACACACATTTTGTTCATTCATTAGGTATGCTCAAAAATATCAATTTTCCCCGTAGCGGCGTGATAGGTATCGTTGCCGGGGCATCGACTCCGAACGAGTCGATTATGGAGGTAAAGACTTACATGGGTCAAGAATTTGGCGAAGCGAGTAACGAGGAATTCATCGAAGCCATCAACAAAGAAGCCGTCACTATCCGCGAAGGCAAGGCTGTTACGGGAACCGTTCTTTCTGCAAGTGCAGACGGTATCCGCGTTAATATCGGCGGAAAAAACGACGGATTTATCGACAAGTCCGAAGCGTGCGAAGACGGCGAGTACAAGCCGGAGGATTATCCGGCAGGTATGGAAGTAACAGCCATCATCACCAAAAAGCGCGATGATGTAAGCGGTTGCGTTCTTTTGTCGAAACGTCGCGCGGATATGATGCGTAAGACGGATGAAACCGTCGATCAGATCCGTAACGGCGAAACGTTCGAGATTGTTGTCAAAAAGGACATCAAGGGCGGACTTATAGGCTCGCTCGGCACGTACCGCGTGTTTGTTCCCGCGTCGCAGATAAGACTTAAATTCGTTCCCGACTTAAAGAAGTTCGTCGGCAAAACTTTGCGTTTGCGCGCGCTCGATAT
>CATKFJ010000338.1 GCA_949747725.1 uncultured bacterium | reverse complement strand
TATAGAATACGCGCATTTGTTTGGAGTTAAGGTATTTATAACTTTAAATACTTTGATAAAAGACAACGAGATGTCACGTGCCGTTCAGTCTGCCGAATTGGCTTATAAGGCCGGCGCCGACGCCGCAATAGTGCAAGACTTGCGTTTTATAAAACAGCTCAAGCGTGATTTGCCCGAGCTTACTTTACACGCAAGCACGCAAATGGGGATCCATAACGCGCTTGGAGCGCAAACAGTCTTAGATCTCGGTATCAAGCGCGCTGTGCTTGCGCGTGAAACTTTACCTGTCGATATCGTTGAAATAAAGAAAACAGGTATCGATATTGAATATTTTGTACAAGGCGCGCTATGCGTGTGTTTTTCCGGAAATTGCTATTTTTCATCTATAGCGTCTTCATATAGCGGTAATCGCGGAAAATGTATGCAGTTATGCCGTAAACCGTATTATTTCGACAATCGCAAAGGCTATTTTCTTTCGGCAAAAGATCTATGTTTATACGACAGACTGAAGGAACTCGAATCTCTCGGCGTAGACGCTATTAAGATCGAAGGTCGGATGCGTTCGGAAGAATATGCATATACGGCGGTAGACGTTTATAAATCCGATCTTTCGACCGAAAAAGCTAAACAGCGCTTAAAACAGGTATTTAACCGCGGTGATTATTTCGACGGATATCTTGATAAAGATGCGCCGTTTCGTGTCATATATCCGCAATCGCAAGCTAATATCGGTACGGTTGTCGGTAAAATAACGGAAATACAAGGTAATCGCATAAGCGTTAAAGATTTCAAACCTCATGATAACGACGGGTTTAAAGTTATGCGCGACAGCAAAGAGATTTGCGGTGCAAGCATGAGAAACGGCGTTATCCTTGCCGACGGCAATTGCAAAAAAGGTGATGAGGTGCGCAGAACATTCGATGCAAAGCTGTCCGAGGAAATCAAAAATATAGACCGCAAACTGCCTGTTGAAGTTACTGTCACCTTGAAAATCGGCGAGCATGCCGTAGCGGAAATTAGATCGGCCGAAGTTTATGTTAAATGCATTGGCGATGATACGGTACAGCAAGCTATTACGGAAGGCATTTCAGTTGAAGATATAGTCCGCATATTCGGTAAGGTTGCCGATCATCCGTTTGCGCCGAAAATCGAAACTAATATTTCAGGCGATTGTTTCATGCCCGTATCTTCGCTAAACAAATTGCGTCGCAATGCGTATGAACAAATAAAAAAGGCGATTATCGAGAAGTATTTGCCGTTACGCACCGTAAGCGATCCGTATAAGCTCGAATATAACAAATTCAGCGGTCACGGAACGTTGCTTATGATCGAACGCAGCGAACAGCTCGACAGTGATATCGATTCGAAAGTAGATTATCTTGTGCTTAATCCGCGTGATTATGGCAAATTCGATATCCCTAAGACCGATAAGCCTATACTTTTGAATATGCCTATAACAATGCGCGGCGAGGATAGGGATATTCTTATCAAAGCGGTCAACCGTCCCGAAATATACGGCGTGGTTTCCAATAATCTCTATACTCTCGGCTTAACGGATAAGCCCGTTTTGTTGGGCGTCGGACACAATATTATAGGGCATACCGATTTGCCGCACATCACATCGTTTGAATCCGATTGCGCGGACGGCGGATTTTTATACGTGTTTGGATATGCGCCGGTAATGACGTTGTGTCACTGCCCATATGGCAAGTGTATAAACTGTTCGGGAAATGCCGAACTTAAGGACGAGAGCGGGAGAGTGTTTAAAATGCGCAGATTTAAAGCCGCGCACTGCTATTGGCAATTACTTAATAACGTACCGCACAACGTTAATACTAACGGTGTAAATAAATT
>CATKFJ010000337.1 GCA_949747725.1 uncultured bacterium | reverse complement strand
ATGTGTATAAGAGACAGCCGCATGAATGCCCAAGCTTTTCAATTGTTCTATCTCGTCCAAAGTCGTAATACCGCCGGATGCCGTTATTTTAAGTCCGTTTATCAAAAGCAAACGTTTATAAAACTCGATATTCGTTCCCCCGAGCGCACCGTCTTTTTCTATATCGGTACATATAACGTTTTCTATTCCTATCGAATAAAGCCGCCTGCAAAATTCCTCGGCGTCCGTTTCCGTCACTTCGCGCCAACCGCCAACGGCTACTTTGCCGCCGAGCGCGTCAACACCCACCGCAATTTTTTCGCCGTACTTTTTTGCCATGCGCCCGACAAAATCGAAGTCTTTAACGGCGACCGTGCCTAAGATCACCCTATTCGCACCGACACTCAGGTACGAATCGATCTGTTCCTCTGTGCGAATACCGCCGCCCACTTCCACAAACGCGTCGGTCGCGTTTATAATGCTTTTTACGGCGGCGGAGTTGACAGCTCTCCCGAGCTTTGCCCCGTCCAGATCGACGACATGGATATGCGACGCACCTTGAGCTTTAAAAGCTCGCGCCGTATCTTCGCACGACCGATCGTAATCCGTTACTCTGGCGTAATCGCCGCGATAAAGCCGCACTACTTTTCCGTTTATCAAATCTATTGCCGGATATATATCCATATCATATCTCCATGAATGCACGCATTATTTTCAGACCCGTTTCGCCGCTTTTTTCGGGATGAAACTGAGTACCGAAAACATGTCCGCGCTCCACCGCCGCTACTATAGACGTGCCGTGATCGACCGTTGCAACAACACTGTCGTCGCAACCGCACGCGCAATAAGAATGTACGAAATACACATATTCGCCGCTACTTATGTTTTTGAGCAAACGGCTTTGCTTTACGATATTCAGTGCGTTCCAACCCATATGCGGAATTTTAAGCCCCGAAGTCTGCGGTATCGGCTTTACTTCGCCGCGAACGATCCCCAAACCGTCGTTTATCCCGTATTCGTAACTTCTGTCAAACAACAATTGCATTCCCAAACAAATACCGAGCATCGGCGTTGACTTGGCGATCGCATTTACCACGGGCAGAAGTCCGCGAGATCTTAACGACTCGACCGCCGCGCCGAACGCACCCACCCCGGGCAAAACAACTTTATCGCATTTATAAAGCGTTACGGCGTCGTCGGCAGCAATGGCTTTTACGCCGAGCGAATCGAACATGCTTATCAGCGAAAACAGATTTCCGCAGCCGTAATCTACTATACCCACCGTCATAAAACGCCCTTGCTCGACGGAATACCGCCGCCGACTATCGATGTAGCGTTATTCATTACGCGCGCGAACGCCTTGAACACGCCTTCTATTATATGATGGGTGTTTTTTCCGTACAGTTTTTTGAAATGCAACGTTATGCCAGATTCACGCACAAACGCCGCAAAAAACTCTTCTATCAACTCGGTATCGAAAAGTCCGACCTTTTTAACCGATTCTTCGGTATCGCCGTCCAAAACCTTTGCAGCAGGTAATTCTACATCGAAATTAAGATAACCGCGTCCGCTTATATCCACGGCGCACATTATAAGCGCCTCATCCATAGGCAAAACAATATCTGCGTACCGCGCTATGCCGCGCTTATCGCCGAGCGCCGATTTTACCGCCTGTCCGAGCGCGATCCCTATATCCTCCGTCGTATGATGAAAATCCACGTCGGTATCGCCGACGCATTTAATATTCAGTCCGTAGCCCGAATGCACGCCGAACAACTCGAGCATATGATTTAAAAAACCGCAACCCGTATCTATCTCGTTCGCTCCGCCGTCCAAACATAAAAAGAGCGTTATATCCGTTTCCGCGGTCTTTCGTTTTATCT
>CATKFJ010000336.1 GCA_949747725.1 uncultured bacterium | reverse complement strand
GGAAGAGTACGACGTTTATAACGATATCAAAGAGCGGACGGGCGGCGATATTTATATCGGTGTAGTCGGTCCCGTGCGCTCCGGCAAATCTACGTTCATAACAAATTTTATGAATGCATTTGTCATTCCGTCAGCGAGCGGATACGAGCTCGAGCGTATGCGCGACGAGCTGCCGCAAAGCGCCGAGGGTAAGGCGGTAATGACTACGCAACCCAAGTTCGTGCCGTCGGAAGCGGTAACTGTCACGCTTAACGACACTGCGGAGATATCCGTGCGGCTTGTCGATTGCGTCGGTTACATGGTAGACGGCGCAACGGGGCATAAGGACGGCGACGGTGCGCGCATGGTAAAAACACCGTGGCTCGACGCGCCTATTCCGTTCGAAAGAGCTGCGGAGATAGGTACGCGTAAGGTAATAGAGGATCACTCTACGATCGGCGTTGTTATGACGAGCGACGGATCTATCAAGACCGAGTTGCCGCGCGAAGCTTACGTTGCGGCGGAAGAACGTACGGTAAGCGAACTCAAAGATCTCGGCAAACCGTTTATAATAGTTCTCAATTCGTCCGTGCCGAGTTCGCAGGAAACCAAAAAACTTGCCAAAGCGTTGTCCGAAAAGTATAACAACGCGGTAATAGCGTTAAACGTTGCGAGCCTTACAAAAGCCGACGTAGTCAAGCTGTTCGAGAGCGTGCTGTACGAATTCCCTCTGCGCGATGTGTATATCGAAACGGCTAACTGGATACGTGCGCTCGACAGCGCTAACGCAATAGTGTCCGATCTTGTAAGCCGTTCGATGGCTATAGTGGCAGGCAAAAACAAGATGCGCGATTGCGGTTCGTCGGAGCCTGTCGAGGACAATGAATTTTTCGAGAGTATCGAACTTAAAAGCGTAGAACTCGATAAAGGAAGAGCGGTCTACACGGTAAAGGAAAAGCCCGGACTGTTCTATCGCGCGCTCAAAGAAGAGTGCGGAGTGGATATAAACGACGAATTCGATCTCATGGCGTCGCTCGGCGAACTTGTAAAAGCAAAACGTTCGTTCGATAAGCTTAGCAAAGCGCTTGCCGAGGTTGCCGAAACGGGATACGGCGTGGTTACGCCTACTATCGATGAGATGAGCTTGCAAGAACCCGAGATATTTAAACAAGGGTCGCGGTTCGGCGTAAAACTTAAAGCGTCTGCTCCGAGCTTGCATATAATGCGCGTGGATATAGAATCGGAAGTTTGCCCCGTTGTCGGTACGGAACAGCAAAGCGAGGATTTGGTAAACTATCTGTTGTCCGAGTTCGAGCAAAATCCCAAGGGCATTTGGCAGACGAATATGTTCGGCAAATCGCTTGAAAGCCTTGTGAACGAAGGATTGAATAACAAACTGATCGCAATGCCCACCGAAACGCAAAAGAAAATGCGCAAAACTCTTTCTCGAATAATAAACGAGGGGCGCGGCGGAATCATCTGTATACTTTTGTAAAAACAAAATCGCTTCGGGTCTGTCTTGAAGCGATTTTTTTTGCGTTTTTGTTTCGTTAAAGTGTTTGACAAAAAAAATCGGCAGTGCTATTATAGATATAATGCTTTTAAGATAAGTTGAGTAAAATATATGATAAAGAAGTTGTCTAAGAGTGTAAGAGAATATAAAACAGCTGCGATATTAACGCCTATTTTCGTTTCGTTGGAAGTAGTGCTCGAATGTCTTATACCGTTTATTATAGCATGGCTTGTAAATGCCATAGACGTGGACGAGGGCGAAACGATAAAAATGAGTACGGTCATAATGTACGGCTGTATTCTTATAAGTATGGCTGTACTATCGCTTGTTTTCGGCACGCTGTCGGGAGCGTTTTGCGCAAAAGCGTCGTCGGG
>CATKFJ010000335.1 GCA_949747725.1 uncultured bacterium | reverse complement strand
ACTCACGAATAACGGCGCCGTCACGCTTACTACGTCCAAAGACGGCGGCATGCTTTACAGAAGCTCTACGGGCAGCGGTCTCGACGCGGTAGTTT
The DNA here is from genome assembly GCA_949747725.1 of uncultured bacterium. GTDB lineage: Bacteria > Bacillota > Clostridia > Christensenellales > Pumilibacteraceae > Anaerocaecibacter. The sequence goes on along the minus strand of CATKFJ010000335.1, from coordinate 1,814 downwards.
ATAATTACGGCACGCTCAGAGTGGACGGGCTTAATATTCGCAACGACGGCGTGAATAACACGACACAGGCGGACGGCATATATAATTACCCGAGCGGAAAGGTTTATATCGACGGCGGTATCGTTCGCGGTGCGGCTTACGGTACTACGTGGGCGCATGCGATAGTCAACGAGGGCGAACTGTATGTAAGCGGCGGCGATATTCAAACGCTTGCGCTCAATACCGAAAATTCGGCTAATATAGTTGCCGTTTCCATGACGGGAAGCGGTACAATGGAAATGACGGGCGGTTCCGTTTATTCTCAATCATACGGAAAAGGCGGTACGGCGATAGGCGTTCGTACGCTAGGCACCGCCCAAGTGAAAAGCATAACGGGCGGCACGGTGCGTTCGGTCGCTTGCAATCCCGTCGGCACGTGCGAAGCGTACGGTATTTATCTCGAGGGCGCGGCATCAGAAGTTAATATCGACGGCGGCGAAGTGATCGGCGAAACGTATAACGACTATACTTTCGGCGTGTTCAACAAAGGCACGCTCAACGTCGGCGGCGGCAGGATATACGCCGCGGCGTACCACGGTCAAAAAGCGCCCAATATTATCGGTATTTCCGCCGAAGCGTCCGCTACTACTAATATTTCCGGCGGATATACGGCGGCGTATAAATCCAGCGCCGAAACAAACAATTCGACTTATGCGGTGCGCAACCGCGGAAACTTGACGGTATCGGGCGGCGTGTTCGGTTATAACAGAGAAGACGGTCGGTTTATATTGACAGACGGCGGTACTACCGATTATACTGAAGGCATAAAGCTTGCCGAAAGCGAAGTGTTCGATCGTATCGCGTACGCCGTTGCCGACGGCGATGTCGTTGTCGAACAGCGCGGCGACGAAAAATTCATAGGCGTGAACGTGTACCGTAACGGGGAGGAAGTATTTATGTATAACGATCGAGACGGATCGGGCAGACCGATCGGCGGATTTATGACCGCGGACGGCAGGGTAATATCCAAAGACGAGCTTGCGGAGCTTGACGGCTCTGCCGTAGTCGACGCGATATATAACGACGTACCGACATATTTGTTCTTGGGTTCGTCCGTCACTTACGGGCATGCCAATAAAGGTTCGTCGTTTGTGAACTATATCGCAAGCAACACCGATTGCATCGTAATAAAGGAAGCCGTAAGCGGAACCACGCTTGCCGATAACGGCGCAAACTCGTATGTGTCGCGCTTGCTTGCCAACGTCGATAAAAACGCTAAGATCGATCATCTTATAGTTCAGCTTTCCACTAACGACGCTACGCAAAATCAGCCGCTCGGCGCATTGGCAGCCACAAAGAACATAGAGGACTTTGACAGAACGACAACGGTGGGCGCTATGGAATTCATTATTGCGTATGCCCGAAAAACGTGGGGCTGTAAAGTATCGTTCTATACCAATCCCGTTTACAATAATGCGAACTACGAAAGACTTATAGCGCAACTCGATCTCGTAAAAGCCAAGTGGGGGATCGGAGTGGTGGATTTTTACCGCTATGTTGATATGGAAGCGCTCGATCCGACAACGCTTGCGTCGTACATGGCGGACGCTATACATCCCAATGCCCAAGGCTATGAGTGGATGGGCGAAGTATTCACCGATTATCTCAAAAAGAACGGTTGACCGATTTGTTCATGACATACGTAAAAGAGTTATTGCCGAAGAGGCAATAACTCTTTTTGTTTTTTAATAGCGGTAAGGATAGTTACCAATCCTCTTTTATGTATCGCGACGGTTGTTTTACGTCGTCGTAAAAGTCGTCGTATGCGTCTTTGT
>CATKFJ010000334.1 GCA_949747725.1 uncultured bacterium | reverse complement strand
TATACGGGCAAGCAGAAGCAAGCCGAAACCGGCGGACGTATTGCGCGATTCAACGAGCGTTCCGGCAAGTCAGGCAAGTAACTTTTTACTAACGACGGCGGACTTTTCGGTCCGCCGTTTTTCTTTTACGTGTACCGTTGGACAATGGCAAAACAATCGAACCGCGACAATAATTACGATACATCCCGAAAAACGCGCCGCACCATGATAGGCGGTCAAGCGTTATTGGAAGGGGTGATGATGCGAGGTAAGTCTTCCGTCGCAATGGCTGTGCGCGCGCCGGACGGCGAAATAGAGCTGCATACGGAACGACTTAAAAAACCGAGTAAGGCGCGCAAGATCCCGATCGTGCGCGGAGTTATTTCGTTTGTGGATTCGCTCGCCGTCGGTATGTCGTCGCTCTTAAAGTCGGCGGAAATAAGCTCGCCAGAGGAAGAAACTCCGTCAAAGACGTCGACCGCGATCGCCGTGATTTTCGGCGTATTGCTTGCCGTCGGGTTATTTATTGCGCTCCCGTGGTTTGTGGGGTGGTCGATCAAGCGGTGGACGTCGTTCGACAACGTTGCCGTTATTTCGGTAATAGAAGGCGTTACGCGATTGATCATATTCATACTGTACCTTGCGTTCGTTCGACTTATGCGCGATATTAAGCGCACGTTTATGTACCATGGCGCGGAGCATAGAACGATAAACTGTTATGAGCGCGGTCTGCCGTTGACGGTAGAGAACGTTCAGTCATGCTCGACCAAACACAACCGTTGCGGCACTACTTTCTTGTTCTTCGTAGTGGTTTTCGCAATTTTGATATATGCGTTGCTTAATTGGGTATTTACACTGTTTCATGGTTACGAATACCTGTTTGAAAACTTTTTCTTTACGCTCATGATAAGGCTTTTGCTATTGCCGATCATTGCCGGTCTGTCGTTTGAGCTTTTGCGCGGCTTGGCAATGTTGCCCGACAATAAGTTTACGAATGCGCTGCGTGCGCCCGGGCTTGCGTTGCAAAAGCTTTCCACGGCGTTGCCCGACGACGACATGGCTGAAGTCGCCATTGCTGCGTTCAATGCGGTGCTGGAGCTCGACGCCGATGAAAGTAAGCCCGTCATCGATTTTTACGAACGCGAATTTGCTGTCGAGCGTAAAAAACTCGCCGAACGGCTAAAGGACGATCCGCAGGACGCGGATTGGATATACTGCGATATTTTGGGTAAGTCGCGGTCGGAACTGTCCTCGGTTTCGTTAATAAAGATCGGGCTTGTTAAAAAGGCGAACGAGTATGCCGACAGACTTCTGTCCGGCGAACCGCTCGATTATGTTTTGGGCAACAGCGATTTTTGCGGCGTAAAGCTTGCGGTTGACAAGCGCGTGCTTATTCCGCGGTTCGAAACGGAAATACTCGCAAATGCCGTTGCGGAGAGATTGGGCGACGGCAGCGACGGAACTAAAAGAGTGCTCGATATGTGTACGGGCTCGGGTTGTATTGCGGCGGTGATCGCGCGCAGTACGACTGCGGAAATTACCGCGGCGGATATTTCGGACGGGGCGCTCGAGATAGCGCGCAAAAATCTTGCCGGCTTGGGAGTGTCTGTTGTCAAGTCGGATATGTTCGAAAATATAGAGGGTAAGTTCGATATAATTGTATCCAATCCGCCGTATGTTCGGACGGGCGACATCGACGGGCTGGCGCCGCAAGTGACCGCGCAACCGCGTATTGCTTTGGACGGCGGCGACGACGGATTGAAGTTCTACCGCATTATAGCGGATAACGCCGATAAATACCTTGCGGACAACGGCGTTATAATGGTCGAGGTCGGCTACGATCAAGCCGAGGACGTAAAAAAACTGTTCGAAAAAACAGGTAAATGCAGTATAATAAAAGATCTCGATAATATCGATAGGATTGTAGTATGCGAGAAATGAAAAC
>CATKFJ010000333.1 GCA_949747725.1 uncultured bacterium | reverse complement strand
GAGGATTTAAACCGGGCATTGCCCTTACCGCCTATTCCGCCGGTAAGCACGGTAACGCAATCGTCGGGATAGTACATATCGGCTATTATGCCGCCGCTTTCGGCATCGCGCACAACGGTGCCGCGCGGCACGTACAGCACTAAGTCTGCGCCGTTTTTGCCGTGGCGGTTTTTGCCCGAACCGTTACCGCCGTCCTCGGCACGGTAGTGCTTGCCGAACCGAAACTCGGACAATGACGTTGCGCTCTCGTTGACCTTGACCACAACGTTACCGCCGTCGCCGCCGTCGCCGCCGTCTGGACCGCCGTTGGGCACGTATTTTTCGGTGTAGAACGACGTGCATCCGTCGCCGCCGTTACCAGACTTTATATATATTTTAGCTCTGTCTATAAACATAATGTTCCTTGATATATGTAACTCAGTCAGACGGATATGCGGCATACTGCGCGCAATGCTCTTTTACGGCACATTCGCCGCAATCCGGTTTACGCGAATGACAGCAATCCCTGCCGTGGCGTATCAATAGGAAGTGGACTTGTCTGTAATCTTGCGGTTCGAACACCGCGCAAAGATCTTTTTCTACATCGTTCGGCGTTTTTCCGTCGGACAGTCCAAGCCTGTGCGCTACCCTAAATACATGAGTATCGACTGCTATCGCCGGCTTTCCGAACGCAACGGACAGCATTACGTTAGCCGTTTTGCGGCCTACGCCCGGAAGCGTTATAAGCTCGTCCATTGTCTGCGGAACCTGCCCGTTGTATTTTTCGACCAGTTCTTTACAGCAAGCTTTGATGTTTGCGGCTTTATTCTTATACAGTCCGCAGCTTTTTATATAGCGCTCCAAAACGGATATATCGATATCGGCAAAGTCGCTCGGAGTGTTATATGCCTTAAAAAGCTCGCGCGTAACTATGTTCACGCGCTTGTCCGTACACTGCGCGCTCAGAATGACGGAAATTAGCAGTTCGAAATCATTTCCGTATTCAAGCTCGCATGTAGCGTCGGGATAAGTATTCCTGAGTTTTTCGAGAAGTTCCACTTTTATATTTTACCACAATGGTTAAAAAAAGTAAACATTTTCCTTACTTCTTTTGTAAAAGAAGTAAGCAAGAAAACTTTTAGCGCCGTGTGTTTACTTAGGCTGTTCGTTGTACGTTGCACCCAAATAGTTTCGTTACGTTAGAAATTTGTCAGACGCCACTCTTTTAATTCGGAATACGGAATTACGGATAATTATTTAAGTAAATATACTTAATCACCGCGTAGCGGTCAATAATTCCGAATTCATAATTCCTAATTCCGAATTAAACTTTAACCACCGCATTGCGTTCGATATTCTATTCCGACGAAGATGAATCGTATAAAGTTTTATACTCCTCGCCGTCATACGAATATACGGCTTTCAAGTTTGCATAATGCCCGTAATTAAGCACGTTGCTGCACAAACTGTAGTCGTTACACTTGACCGCAAGTCCACAGCCCGATCCGCTTTTTATCGGCGAGTTTACAAGCTTATAACTTCCGCCTGACGACGATACGGAATCGGCAAATCTGAGTGCACTATTGCGTGAAGAAAATGAAAAAATGTAATCCATGCGCGTTTATTTCCTCTTTTATGTTCTAAACCGTCAAATTTCGCATTTATTAGTAAATGTGAACCCGATGCACGCGATAGGATAATCAGGTCTATCGGTTCATCGGGTTTACGGTCCTACTCCGTTATATGAATTGGGAGATTATTCTGTCATGATTTATTTCGACAACGCCGCTACAACTCTCATTAAACCCGATTGCGTGATCAAAGCCGACGAATACGCGCTCAAAAATCTTAGCGCCAATGCCGGACGCGGCAGTCATGCAAGCGCAGTAAAAGCGGCGTCAATAGTTTACGAAGGGCGAAAATCCGTTAAATGGCTCACAACCTGCGCCGACGAATT
>CATKFJ010000332.1 GCA_949747725.1 uncultured bacterium | reverse complement strand
TGGTCGTGTACGGAGATTACGACGCCGACGGTATATGCGCGTCGTCCATACTTTCGTTGTATCTTGCCGGTCGCGGCGCGGAGGTGTATACTCATATCCCCGATAGGATCGGCGAAGGCTACGGTCTTAATACGGAAAGTATAGAGCGAATAATAGAAAACGTAATGCCCGATCTGATATTGACGTGTGATTGCGGGATTTCTGCTATAGAAGAAGTGGAGTTGGCAAAAGAGCTCGGCGTCGATATTATCGTCACGGATCATCACGAAGTGGGCGAGAATCGCCCCGACTGTGTTATAGTCAATCCGCATCAGTCCGATTGTAAATACCCGTTTAAGGATCTTTGCGGCGCCGGAGTTGCGCTTAAGATCGTTCAAGCTATGGGCGGACTTAAAGCGGCAAGCGCATACTACGATCTTGCGGCAATAGCTACGGTAGCCGATCTTGTAAGTCTGACAGATGAAAACAGACTTATAGTTCAACTCGGTCTTATAAGTATGTCGCATACTCAAAATCTCGGCATAGAGGCGCTTTTAAATTCTCTCAAGTTAAAGAATGTAACTTCTACGGATATTGCTTTTAAAATAGCTCCGAGAATAAACGCAGCCGGACGTATGGGGAGCGCTTACCGCGCGTTTGAGTTGTTCACGTCAGGCGATTCAGCGGTTGTTGCGGATAGGCTCGATCAAATAATATCGGCAAATAACGACAGAAAATCGTTATGCGACGGATTGTATGCCGAAGCTATAGAATTATTAAAGACTGAAAATCTTGTAGAAAACCGAGCGATAATAATAACAAACAATAAATGGGAAAAGGGAATAACCGGAATATTGGCAGCGAGGCTTGTTGGAGATTTTAAACGTCCGGTATTTGTGCTTGTTAAAAATAACGATGAATACAAGGGGACTTGCAGAAGTATCGAAGGGATAAACATATACGAACTTTTGAGTAAGCAGTCCGATATACTTAAAGAATTCGGCGGACATAATCAAGCTGCCGGTTTTACTATATTACCTCAATATATCGAGCAATTTAAATCTCGCATTTATGCAGAACTTAAAAATATAGATGTCGATGTGTTTATTCCGTCGATTAAATATGATATGGAACTACAGGAGAACGAGGTGACTGCGGAATTTGCGACGTCGCTCGAACTTTTGGAGCCGACTGGAAATAACGGTAATCCGAAACCGCTGTTTATGACAAAAACTTCGTCATTGTCCGCAACACCGCTGAAAACAAATATAAACCACACTATATTAAAGACATCCAAAGGCTTGCAGTTTTTTGCATATAATTCTTATAAACTAAATACTTACTATAACGGCGCTGCCGACCGTGAAATGGTTTATGAGCTTATAAATAACGATTATTCGCCAAGACTTTACTTGCGCGGCTGTGCTCTTAACCGTTTATCGGTAAATGATTCTCTTGCGAAAGCCGGATATTTGCGTATGCTTAATTATCCGACTGCTGTTCAAGCGGTGAAATATAAAACGTATTCTCATAGCGAGCTTAACGATCTTATAGATAATAAGTTCGGTATACTTATTATTTGCGGATGCAAAAGTTCGTATGATAGATGTGCGGAACTCAATAACAGTAATATAGTGATGCACGAAATTCTTTCCGAAACGGCGGTGAATGTATATACGAGATTGATGATATCGCCCGAACTCGGGAAATCGTTTATGCTCGAAAATTATCGCAAAGTGATATTCGTGGATTATCCTCCGTCGCTCAATGCTATCGGATATATAAATCGTCGAACCGATGCCGAGGAATATATTCCCGAAAACGATAATCGCAACGAAATATTTTCATGCGTTAAATCCGATCGCAGTATTTTCGGACATTACTTTAACGCAATTAAATCGCATGCCAATATTAAAGCCAATAATATTTATGCCTATTTTAAGACACTTGTCGGTCGCGTGCAGAATATAGAACTTCCGCAATTTATTGCTTGTTTATCGGTATTTACGCAGCTTGGAATCATGTCTTTCAAGCCTGATATCGGAATTGTCATATACGATAAAAATTCGTCACTTGACAGTTCCGAAATTTACAAAACTATCGAAGCGTGGCAAAAATGAGCGACGAAACGGAAAAAATTAAAATATCCGATATCGATATTGTTCGAAAAGAATGCGAGCATTTGAGATCGCGATATGTTCTTATGTATAGCGATAAGCAGATCGAATTGTTGGATGACGCTCTTGCTTATGCGGTTGCTATGCACAACGGACAGTTAAGAAAATCGGGTGAGCCGTATATTACGCATCCGATTGCCGTTGCAAATTTATTGCTCGATATCGGACTTGACGCCGCTACTATTGCGGCAGCGCTGTTGCATGATTGCATAGAGGACACCTCGGCTACAAGCGATGAGATTACGGTGCGGTTCGGTTCGGAAGTGTGTATGCTCGTTACATCGGTAACGAAACTCGAAAAAATCGTATTTAAGTCCAAACAGGAAGAACAGGCCGAAAACTTCCGCAGAATGTTTTTTGCGATGGCGAAAGATATCCGCGTAATATTGATAAAGCTTGCGGACAGACTTCATAATATGCGAACTATCGAGGCTTTATCGCACGAACGTCAGTTGGCTATAGCAAACGAAACTTTGGATATTTATGCGCCTTTGGCATCAAGGCTCGGTTTATCGTTCTATAAATGCGAACTCGACGATCTGTGTTTAAAAACTCTTCATCCCGATGTCTATGAAGAGCTTGTTAAGCAGGTATCGCTAAAACGTGCCGAACGCCAAGACCTTGTTGTGCATATTTGCGAAGAATTGCGAAAAACGCTTAAAGATTTGAATATAAACGGGCAAGTAAGCGGAAGACCCAAGCACTTTTACAGCATTTACAAAAAAATGGTCAATCAGCAAAAAACATTTGACCAAATCTACGATTTGACTGCCGTCAGAGTGATCGTGGAAAGCGTTCGTGATTGTTATGAAGTTTTAGGTGTGATACATACTATGTGGAAGCCTATCCCGGGACGTTTCAAGGATTATATCGCCGTTCCGAAACCGAACAATTATCAATCTTTGCACACTACCGTTATGACGACATACGGCGCGCCGTTC
>CATKFJ010000331.1 GCA_949747725.1 uncultured bacterium | reverse complement strand
GATGATGTTTGCCATGATTTTCTCCGTTTACCGCCTCGGTCGTAACGCAGCCATGAAAAAATTTAACCGCGCACAGAAAATTGACCAAGTGAGTATTAGCCTAAATATTATAACACAGTCGTTATCTTAATGCAATTATTTTAATGTCTGTTTTCGGGTAATTTTCAGCGGAATTATATATTATTCGTGATGATGACCGCATCCGCAGTCGCAATGCTCGTCATCGCATCCGCAATCATCGTGGTTGCAATCGTCGCAATCGCAACCGTCGCAGAACTCGGCTTCCGCCTTTAAATACTCGTTGAACACGGCGTCGAGCAGATCCTCGTCCGTGACGGGTTCGAATTCATCCGTATCCTCGTCCTTCTGCACGATCTTAAAAATAAGCGCCTCGTCCTCTTCCATGCCTTCCATCGGTTCGACGGGTTGCAAAAGCGCATAGAACTCGCCCTCGTACTCCACGACTGCCACTTCGTTGAAATCGACGGCGTTATTGTTGTCGTCGTAAAGCGTTATTACTTCTTCTTCGATAAGCTCGACGGATTCGTCCTGATTTTCTGCCATGATAAATTCTCCTGAATTTGTTTATTTATTATTGTCTATATAGCATTGCAAAATAACCTTTGCCGCCATACTGTCAACCAATTTAGCGCGTTCCGCAGCTTTTGATACCCCGGCTTCTTTGAGCAGCTCGTCCGCCTCTACCGTGGTAAGACGTTCGTCAAACAACTCTACAGGGAGTCCCGTTACCTTGCCGAGATTGCGAGCAAACGCTTTTGCTCTTCCCGACTGTACGGACTCCGATCCGTCCATATTGAGCGGAAGCCCCACAACCACGCCGTTTACTTCTTTGTCCTTTGCTACACGCGCAACCGAGTCTATGGAAATACGCATCGACTTTGTATAGCATACCGGCAGAGGCGTCGCGACGATATGACCGCTGTCGCATACCGCCAAACCTACGCGTTTCAATCCGAAATCTACGCCTAAAAGTCTACCTTCCATACCCACCGCATCATTATAACATTTAATTGGCGTAAAAGCAATGTCTTTGACGATTTTTTTCAAAAATCTTTGCGTATGCTTTTGCATAACATATCGACAATTACAAATAATATAATCGGAGGTATATATTATGAAACGAATGTTATTGGGATTTACCGTTGGAGCTATCGCCGGAGCAATAGCGCTCAAGAAAATGGAAAAGAACAATGTTCCCGAAAAAGCGCTTAAAGTCGCTCAAAAGAAATTGGAAGAAGACTGAATCATTTTCCGCACAATTTTTTTACAACCGCATTGACTGTGCGTGCGGCTATACTCGCTTGATTTAAACTCGTATGTTTTCCGAATGAAAACCGTATAGCGCAATCGGCATTCTTAACGCCCATTTCCAAAAGCGTCCTCGGCGGCGTTGCGGATCCGGCGGAACATGCCGATCCTACCGAGCAGCACAAACCGGCGCACGATAACGCAACGGCAAGCCGTCCGCCGTTTATGCCGTCAAACACGACCGACATAATGTCCGACGTTTTATTATCGCAGCGTATAATATCGCCGTATTTTAACGAATTTAAAAATTTTTCGCCGACAAGTATTGCGTGCGCGTTGTATTCGGATATATAAGCGTGCGCTTTTTCTATTGCCTTGCCCATAGCAACAACAGACGGAACGTCTACCGTTCCGGCGCGCTTACCCTTTTCCTGTTCTCCGCCGCGCATTAGCGGATCGAGATCTGTACGGACATCGTTTTTTACATACAAAAAGCCGACGCCTTTGGGCGCATAAAACTTATGTCCCGAAACGGCAAGCATATCTACGCCGCTGTCTTTTACGTCGAGTTCCATAGAATTCACGGCTTGGACGGCGTCAGTAAAAAACAGCGCTCCGTAACGATGCGCAATACCGCACAATTCCTTGATAGGCTGAATAGCGCCCGTTATATTGTTTACCGTCATAACGCAAACAAGCGCGGTATTATCGTCAATAACCTTTTCAAGCGCGTCGGGCGCTATCGTACCGCCGCATGTTGGTTTTACGTATATTACTTCAAAACCTCGTGAAGCAAGCGCTTCTGCGCATGCGATTGCGGCATCGTGCTCGATAGCGGAAACGATCACCCGTTTTTTGTTCGTTCTATCCGCTACCGACATAGCCCAGTTTATGGATTCGGTACCGCCAGACGTGAAATATACCTCATTTGCACGCGCGTTTATCGCCGACGCGCATTGTTCGCGCGCATGTTCCACAGCCGCCGCCGCACGCTGTCCGCACGCATGCAAAGACGATGCGTTGTAAAACACATCTGAATAAAACGGCATTGCCGCGGACATTACATCCCTATCTACCGGCGTTGTAGCCGCATGATCGAGGTATATGTTTTTCGTCATTGCAATATATTCGGAACGCCGCAATTGCTGCGGTAATCGTTTACTATATCGAGCAGAGTAACGCTGTTAAGCGCTTGATTTATATCGTCGTTAAGCTTGGTAAGAACATTCCTATTCGGGCAGTAAATATCGCTGCAATTGCCCCAAACGCATGCGGGAGCATCGAATCCGTCGTCAAGCGCGACCAACATATCTCCCACCGTTATAAGCTGCGGCTCGCGCGCAAGTATATATCCGCCCGATTTGCCTCTGTAAGCATAAACTATCTCGCCGCGTTTGAGCATTGCCAGCAGCTGTTCGAGATATTTCATTCCCACATCTGTCTGCTTCATCACCTGCGACGCGGAAAGCGGCGAAGAGGATAACGCCAGCATGAAACACAATCTCATTCCGTATGTCGCTCTTGTAGATAATCGCATGACGCTCTCCTTTTTACCGATTATTTTCTGTAGTATAACATAAGGGAATCGGCTTTGTCAAGCCAATTCCCTATAATTTTGTAGGGTATTCGGAATAACTGTAATCATGATTTCTTTTTCCGATCGAAAGTTTACTTGTTATACAGCGGAAACTTTTCCGTAAGCTGTTTTACGCGTTCGATAATGCTTTGCTTAGCGCCATCTTTCTTTTGTATGGCATCGGCTATACAATCCGCAATTATGCGCATTTGATCTTCTTTCATTCCGCGCGAAGTGACCGCCGGCGCGCCGATACGAATGCCAGATGTTTTGGACGGCGGCATTTTGTCGAAAGGTACGGCATTTTTATTTACGGTGATATTGCAATCGTCGAGAAGAGTTTCAAGCTCCTTGCCGGTCATTCCGTCGTCGAGCTTTATCAGTAATAGATGATTGTCTGTGCCGCCCGACACAAGCTTTATCCCTCGCGAAACAAGCTCGCGCTCCAATGCTTTGGCGTTCG
>CATKFJ010000330.1 GCA_949747725.1 uncultured bacterium | reverse complement strand
TCCGTCCGTCGCGGTTTCCGATTTTTCAAGCTCCACGTCAAGCTCGTCGGCAAGCATTTTCAAAGTGAGGTCGGGGACGTTAGCCTCGCCTATTACGCCCAACCGCTTGCCTTTAAGTCCGTCAAGCCCGTCGATCTCTTCGCCGCCCACGACAAACAGATTGCCGTGGGTATTGACGGTGAGCATTACTATTTGCACGCCTTTATTGTAAAGCGTAGCCGCAGCATTGATCGGCATTATAGCCATGTCCGCCGCGCCCGTGCTTACCTGCGCGCCAATATCGGACGCAGGAACAACGGTAAAATCGGCACGGTCGTAACCGCTGTTCATAAGCGACGCCAAAGCTATTGCCGGCGCGCCGTCCGGCATGTACACATGCACGTCTTTTGTTTCGGGATCTCCGTTTCCGTTACCGCACGCAATTAGCGACGCGCCGAGTACCGAAGACAACGCCAAACAGATGAATTTTTTCAGTTGCATTATATTTTTCTCCTTGAAGATAATTACTATAGTTTACCGAACAGCGCTTTTGCGCTTACGCCGTTTATTTTGCCGAGCTTGCCGGTAAGTCCGTTTACGGCGTTTACGGGCGCGTCGAGAACAAGCGTTATCGCGTTTACGCCGCGCGCTCGCATCGGCAGCCCCATTCGCCCCAAAACGTACGCGCTCGCATCGTGAAGTATTCTGTTCACTTCTTCTACGGCATTTACGTCCGATATTATTATGCCGAGAACGGCTATTCTGTTTTCATTGATTTCCGTTTCATCCATAAAAAACACCTCTTTCGTCATACGAAAGAGGCGTGATAGATCATATTTAATATTATGTTTCGCAACGGCAAAACTACACGTCATGCCTATGGTAATAAAACGATATTCGTCTTTGCCGTCAGTAGCCTCTTTCGGTTTAGACATATACAGTATACCCGTAATTTACGGTTTTGTCAAGGGCTTGACGCGCTACAAACAAATTTTATTACTCGTCGCCTTCGAGCTTGCGCGTTTGATCGGCAATGCGCAACGCCTCTACCATTTTGTCTAAGTCGCCGTTCATGAATTCGTCTATGCTGTACAGCGTAAAGCCGATACGGTGATCGGTAACCCTGCCCTGCGGAAAATTATAAGTTCTGATGCGCTCGCTTCTGTCGCCCGTACCTACCTGACCTTTGCGAAGCGACGCATATTCCTCGTCTTTTTGTCCCTGATAATAATCGTACAGCTTGGTGGCAAGCACTTGCAAAGCGCGCTCTTTATTCTTGGTCTGACTGCGTTGGTCCTGACACGTAACGACTATACCCGACGGAAAATGCGTTATGCGTATCGCGGAATCTGTTTTGTTTATATGCTGTCCGCCGGCTCCGCTGCTGCGATATGTGTCTATCTTGATGTCTTTATCGAGAATTTCAACGTCCACGGTTTCCGCTTCGGGAAGGACTGCAACCGTCACGGTGGAAGTATGAACGCGCCCCTGCGTTTCGGTTACAGGCACGCGCTGAACGCGGTGCACGCCGCTCTCGTATTTCAGGAACGAAAAAACGTCCTTACCGCTGATACCGAAAACCGCTTCTTTTATGCCGCCGAGTTCGGTTTCGTTAAGCGATATATCCTCTACCGCCCAGCGTTTGCGTTCGGCAAACATTCTGTACATACGGCAAAGCTCCGCGGCAAAAAGCGCCGCCTCCTCTCCGCCCGCCGCCGGGCGTATCTCCAATACGGCGTTCTTGCCGTCGTTGGGATCTTTGGGCAAAAGCAGTATCTTAAGTTCGTCTACGATATGCTCGATGCTTTGCGATAGCCTGTCTACTTCCTCGCGCGCGAACAACGCAAACTCGGCGTCGTCCGATTTTTGCATTTCCACGGCGTCGGCATGATCGCTTTCGGCTTTTTTAAGCTCCGCGTATTTTTCGCCTATAGGTTCGAGTTCGCTGCGTTCGCGACAAAGCTCC
>CATKFJ010000329.1 GCA_949747725.1 uncultured bacterium | reverse complement strand
GAGCGCATAGATGCGAGTTAGACAAGGAAGTCCAAGCGTCGTCCGACGGGAGTGTAGAACCGCCTACACGACCGAGGCGACGCGACGGCTGACGCCGTATAACGAAGCATATATGCGTTCAGCGTCGAGGTTTCATTGTAGGGAATAAGATCACATCCCTAATCGACGCACTGTCGGTAAGCAGCATGACCATGCGGTCGATACCGATGCCGAGACCGCCCGTAGGCGGCAAGCCGTACTCGAGCGCCTCGACAAAATCGTCGTCCGCGGCTTGAGCGTCTTCACTGCCCTGTTTCATCATTTTGCGTTGGGTTTCGAACCGACCCGCCTGATCGATGGGATCGTTAAGCTCGGAATATGCGTTACCGCCCTCCCATCCGTTAATAAAGAACTCAAACCGATATGTCAGTCCGTCGTCGTTACGCTTTGCAAGCGGCGAAATTTCTATGGGATAGCCCGTTACGAAAGTCGGCTGGATGAGCGTGCTTTCTACAAGCTTGTCAAACGCCACATACATACATTCGGCGGCGTTCTTTTTGCCGTCCGCCTCCAAGCCGAGCTTTGCAAGCGCCTTCACAGCATCTGCGTCGGTAAGCGCCATAAAATCAACGCCCACCGTTTCTTTTACTATTTCACGCATAGTCACTCTGCGCCAAGGACGGGAAATATCTATCTCCTTACCCTGATAGGTTATCTTATCGCCCAAACCGATAGCGTGCGCGGCATTGCAATAAATATCCTCGACGCGCGTCATCATGTCCGTATAATCGCCGTATGCTTGATAAAGCTCCATCATGGTAAACTCGGGATTGTGCTTAATGTCCATTCCCTCGTTACGAAAACACCTGCCTATCTCGTACACACGCTCCAAACCGCCTACTATAAGCCGTTTTAGGTACAGCTCGGGCGCTATGCGCATATACATATCGAGATCGAGCGTATTGTGGTGCGTTATAAACGGGCGCGCGGCGGCGCCGCCTGCAACCGTATTCAGTATAGGCGTTTCCACTTCCAAGAACCCGTCGGCGTCGAGGTAACTCCTTACCGCCGAAATGATCTTGCTGCGCTTTATAAACGTATCTTTTACTTCGGTATTCACTATCAAGTCGAGATAACGTTTACGGTAACGCAAATCGTTATCTTTCAATCCGTGCCATTTTTCGGGCAACGGCGTAAGCGACTTACTGAGCAACGTCAATTCTTTGACGGCAATCGACACCTCGCCGCGGTGCGTAACGAACACTTCGCCCGTAACGCCTATTATATCGCCGATATCGATCTGTTTTTTAAAACCGTCATACACCTCGTCGCCGAGGTTGTCCTTTTTGACGTAGATCTGGATCTGTCCCGAACGGTCGAGAACGTGTCCGAAACTCGCCTTGCCCATAACGCGTTTGCTCATGAGCCTGCCGGCGATAGATACGGTTTTGCCCTCTTCGGGCGCGGAAGTTATATCTTCCGCATGCGCAGTTACGGGAAACTGCGTTATTTTAAACGGGTCATTGCCGCTCGCGCACAGATCGTTCAGCTTGGCAAGCCTGACCGCTTTAAGCGCGTCTATATTTTCTGCCGCGTCCGCTTGAGTTTCGGGCGCAACCGTGTTATTCTGTTCCGACATTTGTAATACTCCGAAATCCGCAACTTATTTTTTGATAGCTTTTTTATCTACCATTATACCGACTATCTTGAATATAAGATCGCCGACCATAACGACATCGTTTTCTTCTTTGCCCATGAGCGCCGCGCCGACGCGCGACTCGTTGGATATCCTGCCGTTGAGCGCGTCCGCCTCGTGCGAACCGACTA
Source organism: uncultured bacterium (assembly GCA_949747725.1). GTDB lineage: Bacteria > Bacillota > Clostridia > Christensenellales > Pumilibacteraceae > Anaerocaecibacter. The sequence continues at coordinate 259 of CATKFJ010000329.1, read as the reverse complement.
TAGTATAAACTTTAAGCCCCTCGCACTTGGACTTATCCGCTTTGCCGCGAGCTTTGACCTTGTTAGCCAAATCGTCCTCGGCAAAACCTTTATCTACAAGATCTTCTTTCTTATAGCGTTTGCTCGCAAGCAGTTCGCATCCGGCAAGCGTATAATCGGCTTCGGTAAGTTCGTCGAGTATGCCGCGACGGAAACGGTTCGCACGCATATCGTTGACCGACATACGCGAAATAAAACCGGCAATAACGTCCGTGCGCGT
>CATKFJ010000328.1 GCA_949747725.1 uncultured bacterium | reverse complement strand
CAAAAAGAAATAACGGTAAATAGATTCGAACCTTGTGCGGCGTGTCGCGGTACGGGCGCTAAAAACGGAACTCAATTCGTTAAATGTACGAACTGCGGCGGCACGGGTAAAGTTCGTTACGCGCAGGAAACGCCGTTCGGGCGCGTCGTAAGCATGAAATCGTGTAATGTTTGCGGCGGCACGGGCAGGATAGTCAAAGAGCCGTGCACAAATTGCGGCGGACGCGGTTCATTGCGTAAAAATTCCAACTTGCGCATAACGTTTCCTCCCGGAGTAGAGCCTAATCAGATAATGACTATACCGGGAGAGGGCGAGCGTACGCGGTCGGGATCTAAAGCCGGCAATCTTATACTCAACATAACGGTTATGCCGCACAAGCTGTTTAAGCGCAAAGGTTTGGATCTGCTTGTCGATATACCCGTATCTTTTACTCAAGCTCTTTTAGGCGATAAAGTACTTGTTCCTACGCTCAAAGGGAATAAAATAGCATTCCCGTTGCCCGAAGGCGCGCAAAGCGGTATGACGTTCAAGCTCAAAGAGCAAGGGCTTGAAAATCCCAAAAAACAGTTAAAGGGCGATTTGCTTGTGACTATCGATATTGAGTTGCCCAAAAATCTAACTAAAGAGCAAAAGCAAAAAATCAAAGAATTACACGAAAGTTTTAAGCCCGAGCAATACGACAAAGCTCGAGAGTTTATCAAAAAGTAAATTTAATCATTTTGCAAGACCGCCGAAACACGATCGGCGGTTGTTTGCGTATTTTCTGATTATTTTCGAACTGCATAAATTTATACGACTGTAACTTAGATGCAAGTTCGGTTTTATATTACTTTGGAGGATATAGAAAATGAAAGTTTTGGTTATAAATGCCGGAAGTTCCTCGCTTAAATATCAGCTGATAGAAACGGATACGGAAAGCGTTTTGGCAAAAGGCGTTTGCGAACGTATAGGAATAGACGGTTCCATATTAAAGCATAAGGGCAAAGCGGAATATGAGATTAAGTCGGCTATGCCTACGCACAAAGAGGCTATCAAGCTTGTGCTCGATGCGCTTGTCGATCCCGAGCACGGCGTTATTTCGTCTATGGACGAAATTGCCGCGGTGGGGCACCGGGTTTTGCACGCCGGCGAGGAGTTTGACGATTCGACGCTTATTACGCCCGAAACGCTTAAGCGCATTGAAAAGAATACCGATCTCGGACCGCTCCATATGCCGCCCAATATCATGGGGATCAAAGCTTGTCAAGAGGTAATGCCTAATGCGCCTATGGTCGCCGTATTCGATACTACTTT
>CATKFJ010000327.1 GCA_949747725.1 uncultured bacterium | reverse complement strand
TTAAAATCGATTATGCGCGGATATGCGGACGCTCCGGCAAGTATAAGCTTGGGTTTGCACTCGACTGCCAAACGTTCTACTTCGTCGTAATCTATAGTTTCGGTTTTCTCGTCGACACCGTACGGTACGACATTGTAAAACCTACCCGAATAGTTCACGGGCGATCCGTGCGTCAGATGTCCGCCGTGAGCAAGATTCATACCGAGATAGGTATCGCCGGGGTTTAACACGGCATAAAACACCGCATGAATGGCGTTTGCGCCGCAGTGCGGTTGAACATTGGCATGTTCCGCTCCGAAAAGCTTTTTGGCGCGGTCGATAGCAAGCTGTTCTATCTCGTCGACGTACTCGCAACCGCCGTAATAACGCTTGGACGGATAACCCTCGGCGTATTTGTTTGTAAGATGCGACCCTGCCGCCGCAAGCACTGCCGGAGAAACAAAATTCTCGCTTGCAATAAGTTCTATCTTATTGCGTTGGCGTGCAAGCTCTTTTTTCATGCTCGATGCGACTTCGGGATCGATTTTTTCTATCAGTTCAAGTTCCATTATGTTCTCCGTTTTCTATTGTATGATTTTCGCCCGTTTGTATAACTACAGGCAGAACACCCGATTTTTTTCTGTACATACGCTCTATCGGTACGACCAAAACAAGACCTAACGCCATACCGACGGCGGCAATGATCAATTGCAACCACCATTCGCCGCACAAGCCTATAATAGCGCCTATAAGTATGCCGAGTAACGGTAAGGCATATATAAGCAATGCCGCACTGCCTACTGACTTAGTAGGCATTTCTACCGTTACGGTCTGTCCAACCTCTACAGGCATGTCGCACAACGCAGGCACAGTAATGCTGTTGCGCTTGTTAAACGCACAGATTTTACAACCGTCGCATTTATCGCTGCGTCTTATCTCGACATATGCAATATCGCGTTTGATCTTTTTTACGGTACACTGCTCTAACACTGCGAATCCTCGCGGCGCTTAACCGCTTATAACAACCGAAACGTCGCCGACAAGGCTGTCGCGGTGCACTTCGTAAGTCTTGCCGTCCGCCATACATTTAAGATTATACACGCCTGTCTGCAATTCGTTTTCGCCTACGGTAAGCACATATTTAAAGTTCTGTCTGTCTGCGTATTTAAACTGAGCTTTAAGGCTCTTTCCCATAAGATCGTATTCCGACGATATACCGCCGTCGCGCAGTGTTTGAACTATACGGTGAGCGTCATTTCGCGCACCGTCGAACTGCGACGCCACGAACACCGACGGAACGTTTCTGTCGAACTCTATACCGCGCGATTCCGCAGCCGCAATAAGTCGTTCTATACCGCAACCGAAGCCAACGCAAGGAGTGTGTTTTCCGCCGAGTTCTTCGCAAAGATTGTCATAACGTCCTCCGCCCAACACGGCAAGATCGCCGTCGCAGAACTCAAACACGGTACGCGTATAATAGTCAAGTCCGCGCACAAGATTGCTGTCCTCAAAATATTTGACGCCGATCCTGTCAAGCCCCGACAATACTTCGGCATGATGCGCATTACAGTCATCGCACAGATAATCGGAAAGTTTCGGCGCATTCGTATATATCTCACGGCAAGACCGAACTTTACAGTCGAGCGTACGCAGCGGATTAACTTCCGCTCTGCGCTTGCAATCGTCGCAGATCTTGTCCTTTACGTTTGCCAAAAACTCGCGCAACGCCCTATTAAACTCGGCTCGGCACTTATCACATCCTATAGTGTTGATACGCAAACGCAGATCGTTAAAACCTATTTCGCGCAAAAAGTCGCGCGCCAAGCCGAGAAGTTCCACTTCGAAACACGGAAGTTCACTGCCGAAAAATTCGGTACCGAACTGATGATGTTCCCTGTAACGCCCTGCCTGCGGTTGTTCGTATCTGTAAACGCCCTCGATATAAAACACCTTTTGCGGCAGTGTTTC
>CATKFJ010000326.1 GCA_949747725.1 uncultured bacterium | reverse complement strand
TTTCATCCTTGACTCTGACGTCGAGATTATCCGAAATCCCATCGTTTGTTACAAGATCCTTAAAAATGGTAAGTACCCTCCTAATAAAAAAATTGCGAGTAAACAGAATATTACTCACAAAACAAACCAATGTATTTGATTGTTTAACCGTCCCGAGCTTGCCCGAACGGTGAGATAAAATCTGCTTTACCGTTCCATTATAAATCAATCGAATCGAATTGTCAACTGTTTTTCTCAATATTTCGCTCAAGAAAATCCGAATATTTTTCTTACGATTACAAAAGATAACATCAACCGATATTTCTGGAGGCAATCATGAAAAAAATCTTGGCAATAGTATTGGTATGTTGCTGCGCTGTTTGCTTTTTGGCGTGCGGAAAACCGGCAGCAAAGACCGACGTATCGATCCCCCACTCCGATAATATACAAAAGTCGGATCCACAATCAACAACAGATCAGTCCGAAAGCGATCGGAATCGCGGCATAGAAATAAAAATCGACGGAGAGGACTTGGAAGGATTTTTCGGCAGATCAATGCGCAGATCGTCAATGTCGGGCGTTTGCAGGCATTTCGATTTAGACGGCGACTACTCCGTCGAATATATCCACCATCCGTCGGAGTTGCCGCAAGACGATACGCTCGATTATAAGCTTCAATTAAACATCGACAACACTTTTGTACTCGATGTGATATCCGACGGTATACACACCAACCATTACGGACACTGGTACGCACGACGCGACAACATTACGCTGTTTTATGACGAACCGATCGATCCGACGGCACATAATATTTATGTTTCCGACAGTCTTTACGGAGAAATATTGCATAACGGTAAGATAATGATATACGACAACTGCAACACCATAGTGTTGGCAAAACAGCAGCAAGATCAAACGACGTATCAGTCATAGCGCACTTACGCATATAATGGCAATGCAAGCGACGGCGGAATACAATATTATCGCCGTCTTTTTGCGTTCGGACATCAAATATCCTCCGGCGCAAAACATTATCGGATAACATAAAAACACCGCGCCGCCTGCCGTAATACCGAACTGCGCAAACGGCAACGACGCAATACCGTACGCAATATAATCGAGCGGCAACATTAAATATTCGCATATTTTTAACAAAATTCCGCAACTCGGCAAAGCAGCTATAGGCGTCAGGCAGACAAGCATAACGAATATTACTGAAATATACGGTAAAACTATCATATTAACGGCTATGGCGAATATTTGAACTTTGCCGAAAAAATATATTTGCGCCGGAAACAATCCTATCGACACAGATAAAGCCGCGCCTGTTGCATTCGCGATTTTGTTATGCACTCCGCGCGCTGTAAGAAATAACTTTATCGAATTTGCAAATATAGCTATACCGAACAAAGCCCCGAAACTCAATAAAAAACTGACGTCGAAAAGATAAAACGGTTTAACGGCGAGGATCAGAGATAACGCGCAAAATAGCGATGACAGTATATCACGCCGTCCGCCTACAACAAACGATATTCCTGCAATAAATGCCATGATAACCGCACGCATTACCGAAGGAGAAAAATCCGCAATAACGGCATATCCGATCAAAACCGCGCCTATGATAGGCAATCTTACTTTCCTATTTATCTTGCACAGTAAAAAATTCAACAATACGACAAAAAATCCGATATGCAATCCCGATACAGCCATGATATGCCCGAGTCCGGAAGCGGAATAATAATCCGAAACGTCACCGTCCAAACCGTATTTATCGCCTGTCAACATAGAAAAAGCTATATTGCCGAACCTTTCGCTCATATTTTTCACATACAGCGAACGAAGAGATTGCAAAAACGTCTCGAGTACCCGAGGCTCGCCCTGTACTACAGAAACGTTCTCACCGTCGATAGAGACATTATATCTTATATCCGTTCTATACGATGTACCGTCTACATATCCGTGCGAAAACATTTTTACCGATT
>CATKFJ010000325.1 GCA_949747725.1 uncultured bacterium | reverse complement strand
CGCTATAGCGCACGACTATGCGGACAAGCTAAAGGTAATAGAGCTGTCGCGCGGAGATATAGGCAGATTGCCCGAGCTTAAAACCGAGTTGAGCGGTCTTAAGCAGAAGTTTATCCTGTTTATAGACGATCTGACGTTCGACGAGAACGATCCCGAAGTAGACGGGTTCAAGACGGCGCTCGAAGGCTCGCTCGACGCGCCCGCGGTAAATACGCTTTTGTACTGTACTTCCAACCGCAGACATCTTTATAAAGAAAGCGAACGCGCCGACGGAAAGCGCCGTAACGACGACGTTCAAGCCGAGCTTGCACTGTTCGACAGATTCGGATTGGTGATAACTTATATAAACCCCGACAAGGAACAGTTTGTGGATATACTCAAACAGATACTGCGTTCGCGATCCGTTAAATGGCATGACGAGTATGCGGCGATCGCAGAGCTTGCCGCTATCAAAAAGGGCGGAAGATCGCCTCGCGCAGCCAAACAGATCGCCGATCTCATAGAATCCAATTATGCGAGGGGCAAAGTATAATGGGTGACGTTTTTTTAGACGCGTTTCTCGATACGCTCAAGATCTTGCCCTTTTTGCTCATAATGAATTTTATTATCGAGTTGCTTGAGTATCGTTCGCGCGGACTGAAAATGGGAGGGCTGCTTAAGGGCGGATTTGCTCCGCTTTTGGGTACTGCCGTGGGCGTTGTGCCGCAATGCGGTTTTTCTGTCGTGCCGACCGAGCTGTACGGCAAGCGCAGGATCGCGCTCGGCACCTTGCTCGCCGTGTATATCGCAACGAGCGACGAGGCTTTGCCCATAATGCTGTCGAGTTATGCCGGAGTCACTAAGATATTGCCCGTAATAATAATAAAAGTATGCTGTGCTCTTATCGTGGGATATGCTACGCTGGGCGTGGAAACGCTTGCGGCTCGGCGGAACAGGTCGGTCGGAAACGGCGTTGTTGCAGAAGTTACGTCGGTCGCAAGCGTAGCGCGTGCCGAAAACAACGGCGATTGCGCCGTCGCGCACAAACATGATCATGAGCATGCGGATGAAGACGCAGACGGCGTACACGTCCACGGTTGCCACCGTCATTCCATAGATATGGATATGCCGTCCGATGAGAATGCCACGAAAAAGCAAAAGGCGGCTCGAGTTTGGCATTTGTATTTCAAGCATCCGTTACTGCATACGGCAACGGTAGTGCTATATATATTTATTGTAAACGTCCTTTTCGGAATAACCGTTTACTATGTGGGCGAAGATCGGCTTATGCGGTTTATCGGATCTACGGGGTACTTGCAGCCGGTGCTTGCGGCGGCGGTGGGGTTGATCCCTAATTGCGCTGCGTCTGGCGTTATAACGGAACTGTATGTCGTGGGCGGACTGAGCTTGGGCGGCGCTGTGGCGGGACTCAGCGTCGGCGCCGGTATAGGGTATGCGGTGCTTGCAAAGCAGAACCGACCGATAAAAAACACGATAATGATAATAGCCGTAATGTACGTTCTGTCCGTTGCGCTCGGAATATGCGTCAATCTCGTTTATCTAACGATATAAGGGATAAATCATTTTAAGTTTTAATACTTAATATATTGACAGGTGTCGTTTAATATGATATCCTTTAAATAAGAGTGTATATCTTTACAGTAAGATAATAAATCGGGGGCATACGTTATGTGCGGTATTTGCAGGCAACTATATAATCCGCAATTTATTAAAACGGTTACCATGTGTGTGCCTGTTAGTTCGACATGTAATTTGAATACCGATTTTCTTTACGTCAAGTGATTATCATTTTGTAATTGATAATTTACCCAATGTGGTAACATCTGGAAACAATAGGCATGATTTAGTATTTAATAGTAGTCATTCATGGGGTAGCGTTAATGCTCATACATTTATTGGATATGGTTATGCGGAATATAATCTTCACTATGAGTCTGGAAATACATACGTTGCAAAAATACAACTCATAAGAGTAGCTACAGGTTGGAATACTTCAAAGTATTTTT
>CATKFJ010000324.1 GCA_949747725.1 uncultured bacterium | reverse complement strand
TTTAACGGACTGCGTTAATATGGAGTTGCAAAATGAATTATTCTGATTTGAGTGTTTGGGCGTTCTTAATGATATTGGCGGTGTTGCTGTTCAGCTTGCTGCTCGGCAACGTTTTGCGGCGTTTTGTGCCGGCGCTTAAAAAGACGCTTATACCGGCGTCTGTAATAGGCGGACTTTTACTATTGATAATTTCGACGATCACATACTATTGTACGGATAATTACTTTTTCGATTACAACGTGTTCGGCGGAAACGGTGCGGACGGTAAGTTAGGCGGTATGGCTGTTTTGGAGCTTATAACATACCACTGTTTGGGCATCGGGTTTGTGGCGTCGGGTATGCGCACGTCTAAAAAGAAGTTTGATAAAAAGCGCGCGGGAGAGGTGTTCGATTCCGGTTTGACAACGGTAAACGGATATCTTATTCAAGCGTTTTTCGGGCTTGCGGTAACTTTGGTCGCCGCCGGACTTATACATACCGACGGGCTTATTTCGGCGGCAGGCATATTGCTCGCATTCGGGTTCGGACAGGGTACGGGACAAGCGATGAATTTCGGCAACACGTTCGAAGACTACGGTTTCGAGGGCGGCGGTAATTTCGGACTGACGATCGCCGCGCTCGGATTTTTGGTCGCTTGCATAGTAGGCGTAATATATATCAACGTGATGCGACGGAAAGGTCGTATAAAGATAGACGACTCACAGCGCGCGAACTGCCTTGCCGATTATGAGGATGCGAACGAGATAGCGGTCGTTTCGTCTATGGATAAATTTACCGTGCAAGTGGGTATAGTGCTTGCCGTGTACGCCGTTTCGTTCGGGATCATGTACGGACTGTCTAAGCTGATCCCGTCGTTGGCTACTACGCTGTTCGGGTTCAACTTCTTTATAGGCGTATTGCTTACCATTCCCGTAAAAGCGTTGCTCAACAAGCTTTACGAAAAGAAATATATAGACAGACAGATCGTAAATAATTTCATGATGGATAGGATAGGCGGATTTGCTTTCGACCTTATGATAGTTGCCGGTGTTGCCGCAATCAGAATTCCGCTGCTTGCGTCCTATTGGGGCGTGTTGTTGATATTGGCTGTAGTCGGCGCGTTGGTCACCGTATTTTATGTTAATTTCGTTTGTAAGCGCAGGTTCCCCGAATACCGTCACGAACAGTTCTTAGCGTTTTTCGGCATGCTTACGGGTACTGCGAGTACGGGCATGATCTTGTTGCGCGAGATCGACGGGGCATACCGCACCCCGGCGAGCGAGAATTTGGTGTTTCAAAACGTTCCGGCAATGGTATTCGGATTCCCGTTGATGTTTCTTGCAAACTATGCGCCGAAAAGCGACCTGAGTGCGCTTATTACATGCATTATAGTGGGAGTGGCGTTCGTCGTGTTGAATATAGCTCTTTTCCGCAGTCGTATTTTCAAACGACGAAAACCGATATCGATTGCAACGACCGATACCGACAGCGGTCAAACATCGGACGAAATAGTTGCCGAAAGTGCGTCGAGCGACGGGTCGTTGGGATCGGAAGAGTAACGGTTATTTGGAAATGCGCGTATTTTAATTTTTTAAACGTCGCATAAGCAATGCCAAAACGCTTGACAGAAAAGCGGTATCGGTGTATAATCGTATAGCTAACATTATTTTTATACAAATGTTTTCAGTCAAATCAAGGAGGTCATCGGACTAACTATGAAGCAGAATATACATCCCGATTATCACGAAGTAACGGTG
>CATKFJ010000323.1 GCA_949747725.1 uncultured bacterium | reverse complement strand
GTCGTATGGAACAACGCCGACCGCAAACGCGCTTATACACAATGCGATCGCAATCGCAAAAGCAAAAACAACGCGCAACTTCGCCTTTCCGCATTTATATTCGAATATGAAAAAACCGAGCAAAACGGCAAGCGCAACAATAAACACGCATCCGAGCGTGAGACCGAGCACGCGATTGAACATATAGGCATACGTACAGAAAACAGACGCGACAACTGCCAATGCTATTATTAGAAAAGCTCTGAAATTTATCGGGAACGTCATGATCGATACGTCAATTCATTGTGACCGAACGAATAAACTCGGGAGATTTAAGCGAATTTATTATATATTCGGTCGCCGTACCATCTGCGATAACCGCATCGGACAAAGTACGCGCGCGTTCTATAATGTCTACATCGATCTCAAGATTGCCCGAACCGTGTTGACGCAAACCGACAAAATCCCCCGCGCCCCTAAGTTTAAAGTCCAATTCCGAAACGGAAAATCCGTCGGTAAGCGTGCAAAACTCTCTAAGTCTTTCGGCGCTTTGCGGTAAATCGTCGTTTTCTATAAGAAAACAATACGACTCTTTTGTTCCGCGTCCTACACGCCCTCTTATTTGATGCAGCTGAGCAAGACCGAATCTCTCCGCATCGTAAATCACGACCGTAGTCGCTTCGGGCACGTCTATACCAACTTCCACCACGGTAGTGGATATCAGTATTTTTATCAGACCCGACTTGAACGCCGACATGACTTCGTTCTTATCCGCATCTTTCATTTTGCCGTGAATACAGCCTATATATGGCGCAAGTTCGGATTTTCTAAGCATATTATATATATCTTCGACGCCCGTAAGCTCGTCGTCACCGCCGTCGATTCTCGGGCAAATAATATAAGTTCTCTCGTCGACAGCCGCCTTCTGCCCTATATACTTGAACATATTTTGTATCTTTGCTTGCGGAACTATAGATGTATGTACTTTGGGACGATCAGACGGCATACTTTTTATTTCTATTTGTTGCAATTCGCCGTAGAGCGACAAAGCAAGCGTGCGCGGTATGGGCGTCGCCGTCATTACTATCATATCCGTTTTTCCGCCCTTATTCTCAAGCTTGGCGCGCTGATTGACGCCGAAACGCTGTTGCTCATCCACAATAACAAGTCGCAGATCTTTGAATTCGATTCCGTCGCTTATCAACGACTGCGTTCCGACAATACAATTAGCCAACCCGTATTTTATATTAAACAGCGCAGCCTCTTTTTGTCTTGCGTTCATAGACGCGCACAATAATTGCGGTTTTACGCCAAGCGGCTCCAACAGCTTGACCATAGTCGCATAGTGTTGCCGCGCAAGAACTTCAGTCGGCGTCATAATAGCCGACTGATATCCGCTTTCCGCAGCAAAATACATTGCCAGCAACGCGATAACTGTTTTTCCGCAACCTACCTCGCCCTGCACAAGCATGTTTGTAAGCTTATCAGACTTTAAAGCATCTACTATTTCTTCCGCTGCTCGCATTTGATCGCTTGTCAAAGGAAACGGCAAACCGTCTACAAACTTATCCACGCACTCACGCGATGCGGTATATTCAAAATCGCGCCTATCGTTTTTCAACAGTCTGTACGAAGTAATAACATAACACATGTTCTCTATCGCAACAGATCGGCGCGCAACGCTCAGCTCATTTTCGGAGCGCGGCATATGCACACACTTAAGAGCGGTTTGCAACGGCATTAGCCCGTACTTATCCGCGACTGATTTAGGTATAAAACTGTTTACTTTTACATTTTCGAGCGCGGTCGTTACGGCGGCGGCAAATGTCCGTGACGGAATGGGCGTTTTATACACGGGAATAACATCCCCGTCGCAGGCTTGCGGCAACACAAACGTAGGATTGGTAAGCTGTATAGAACTCTTGAATTTTTTTACTTTACCTATAACGTAAACCGTATCGCCGACATTAAGGCTTCTCGCCGCAAACGGCTGATTGAACCACGAACAACGTACGTTTATGTCGTTGTTTCGAACCGAACAGTTTACTACGTTCAAGCCGCGCCGAATATACGAGCGCTTGGCAGGCGTCGTTATTTCACCCGAAAACGAAATGATTTCGCCGTCTTTAACATCACGGCTTAATAAAGTACTCCGCTTGATGTACTTATCCGGAAAACGCAACAACAAATCCGACGGTGTAAAGATACCCATCTCATTAAGCGACTGTAATCGCTTTGCGCCTATGCCTTTTATCTCCGATAATTCCAATATTATCTATTGTAACGGTATAAAACCGTATAACAAAGCGGCAAAGCTTTGCTATACGGTACTATTATTCGAGCGAAACTATAAAGTAATAAAGCGGTTGACCGCCGTAATGCACGTCAACATCGCATGAACGGTATTTCTTTGTTATATCCGCAGCAATGGCGTTGGCGTCTTCTTCCTTAACGTCATTACCGAAATAAAGCGAGATACAGCTTACATCGTCATCCATCATTTTATCGATAAGCTGCTCGGTAACGGTGTTCACGCTGTCGCCTTTGGCAACGATATCTTTCGCGTCCATACCGATAATATCGCCCTCTTTAAGGTCGAAATTGCCGATCTGCGTACTGCGTACCGCATAAGTGACGGAACCGGAG
>CATKFJ010000322.1 GCA_949747725.1 uncultured bacterium | reverse complement strand
TCTTGCCGATATTATCACATCCAACAGCTTGCTTTCGTACCGCGACGACGTAAATAGCAAAAACGGTAGCGATTGGTACTGGGCGAGCGATTACGATTCGTTGGTGAAGCGCGCCAATACATCGGGCAACCGTTCGGATATGCTCAGAGCGGATACGGGTATGTATTTGTTGTCGCCGTTCGCAGACGAAGCGTGGCATTCGTCTACTACGACCGCCGATCTTATAGCCGGAAACGGTATGCTTTCCGATAATAAGATCGCCAAAGCAAATCAGCCCGACGTTATCATGTATATGAATTATACGGGCGGCAAAAACGGTTCGTTGGATGAAACTTCCGATCCCACGGGCAACAGCGTACAGATAAGGGTAAACCGTCGTACTACTTATAACGGAAAATCTTACAGCAACTTCGTATATAAGATGAAGTTTACCGATAATTCCGATACGTCTACCGATTACCTTTACATAAACGTTACCGTAACCAATCTTACTCCGTCCGTGCGTACGTCACAGAGCATGAGCGTTGCGCAGGATCTTAAGATGAGAGTAGGCGATTCGTTTACCGTGCTTACTACGCCGTACGATAGGTTTACGGGTGCCGAAACGGGCAAGAGCGTATCCGATTCGGCGGCGGCGTCGACTTCGTATCAGACCGTTGCCGACAGCGCGAAGCGTTCGGGCATTGGGTCGCGTAACCTTTGTAAGATCAGCACCGATTTCGGATATGCAACTTCGGTTAAGTTTACCGATCTTACGGCTAATAATATAGACGTTAATCCCACCTATAAACTGCACGATTACTATGATAATGACGTTAAGTCGCAGCATCTCGGATATTTGGCTGTTGCGGACGACGACTCGCCGTGGTCGTTGCGTATCGAGCAGGTAATCGTTTATAACAACAGCAAGAGCATAAGATGGCAGAGTATGGATCTGTTGTCCGTTGAGGGTACTTACAGCGGAACTACATATCCGCTCGACATTCTTATTACGGCTGACAGCGTTTGCAACAAACTGCCCGTAACATTCGTTCTTTCGGACGGTGAGGGCGGACGCGTGTCATATACAATGTACATAACCGTTGAAAGCTCCAGACCGAGCGCTATCGGCGCACCCGGAGACGATCATACGCTTTGCAGCGCGCTTGAAACTACGTCCAAACTCGGCGTATACGAAACCTACATGATGTCGGATACCGCAACTGATTATGTACATAACAAAGTCGAGATCTTAAACGGAACCAATAGAGCGGAGAAAACCGCTTACGGACATTTTACCGTCAATATCAATGAGATCGCGTACGATCCCGACAGCAACGACAATAACAATATAGCGCTGTTTACGGGTAACAACGGCATCCTTACGCCCGATTTCGATATGTTCACCATAAACGGGTTGAGCCTCAGAAAGGACGGATTGTGCTATTATAACGATTACTACAGGATCGATGTAGACAAAACTTATACCAATTTTACATTGACATGTTTGACGTATAATCCTTACAGAGATTTCGATGAACTTAAATTCTACGTTCGCGACTGCGGAAACAATGTTTTCGACAGAGCTTTGCCGATAACTATCAAGATCTGTTCGTTGTATTCTACCGTGACTAACAACCGTCAAGCCGCTGCCGGAAAAGTAACTCCGACGGGCGTCATAGACGAAGCGACGGTGGATACTATAAACGTAAAGCCCTATGACGATTATATGGGCGACAGCGTGAAAGTAAAGCAGATAATTGCGGACGAGATAGCAAACGGAGTACCCGAAAATCTCAGAACGAAGATCGTCGGCGTAGACAGTACATATCAATTCCTCCATTACAACGATGTTCCGGCGTCTGTCGATCAGAATGCCGCCGATATAAATACGTGGGGATTGTTCGATTCCGATGTTGCCAATACGGCGATAAATCTCGATTACGACGTTCGCATTTATGCGCTTATGAACGAGGATGCCGCGGACTATAGGAATTTCTCCGCTATGAGCATTGCCGACGCGTCTAAGCTGTTCGCTTATGATCTGA
>CATKFJ010000321.1 GCA_949747725.1 uncultured bacterium | reverse complement strand
CGTTATTAAAAAACGCTCAGAATGACATTCTGTGTAGGCTTGTCTTTTCGACCGATAGATCCCTCGACTACGCTCGGGATGACATTTTGTGTGTTGTTTGTCATTCGGGATGACATGGGTGGGCTTGTCCTTTCGACCGAAGTGAGCGTTAGCGAACGAAGCGGAGAAATCTTCAATTCCGAATTATATTAAAATTATGAAAAAATTTTCATAAAACCGTATCCCAACGCTTGACACGGGGGGGGGGTATTGTTGTAGAATTATATTGGTGATATAGAGATATAGCGTTTAACGCGATATCGAAATATCGAATTACATCAATATACAACAAAGGAGATAGGGAATTTATGGAAGGAAAGGTTACCTTAGCTCGCAGATTTTGCATGACTGTAATATTTGCGCTCATTTTGGCGTGCGTCTGTACGGCAATGTTCGGTTTGGTAAAACCGTCCGCTCATGCCGACGGTACGAACAGCGCCGACGCGTCGGGCGCGACCGAACTCGAGCCGACGATGACGTACTTGATCGGCGATGAGAGTATAGTCGGCATGTACGGCGCAATGGCTGTGGACGGCAATGCGCAAGAGAACGGATATTATACGATTGTCGATAACAACGGCGTTTACGAATATACATACTCCGCTCCCGCGGCGGGCTGGGCAAAGGCGATGCAAGCCGCGGTCGGAACGTGCGTAAAAGTCGTTATAGCAAGCGACTGGATCGCGCCTGCAGCGAGCGGTTTCGGCACGGACGAGCAAGCGTTCTATACGGACGGCAGCATTTACGTTCCCGACGGCGCGTCCGTTCTGCTCGACCTTAACGGCTGTGCAATCGACCGCAATAAATTGGGCGACGGCAGAGTGATAACGATAGGCGGAAACGCGACGGTAGAGCTTGTCGACAGCGATTCGACGCGCGTGCATAAAGCCGAGGACGGCGATACGGATAAATATACGTACGAAACGACCGTAACGGAAAACAACCCCGAAACGGGCGAGGACAGCAAGGTAACAAAAACGGTAGCCGTAACGGGCGGCGTTATAACGAGTGGAGGTTCGACAGACTATGGCGCCGGTATGTATGTTGGGATACAAAGTACGTTCATAATGAACGGCGGTACGATAAGCGGCAACACTGCGAGATTTTACGGTGGCGGCGTGTATTTTGGCGGCGGCTGTACGTTCATAATGAATGACGGCAGAATAAGCGGCAACACTGCTTCAGGCAGTTACGGCGGCGGCGTGTATTGTACCAGCGGCAGCACGTTCGCAATGAACGGCGGCGAGATAAGCGGCAACACTGCTTCAGGCCGTTACGGCGGCGGCGTGTATGTTAGCGGCAGCATCACAATGAGCGGCGGAAAGATAAGCGGCAACACAGCGCGTAACGGCGGCGGCATGTATTTTGGCGGCAGCATCACAATGAGCGGCGGCGAGATAAGCGGCAACACTGCTGTCGGTATCGGCGGCGGCGTGTATTTTAGCGGCGGCACGTTCACAATGACCGGCGGAAAGATAAGCGGCAACACAGCGAGTAGAGTCGGCGGCGTGTCTGTTAGCAGCGGCGACCGCTCGCAGATGAGTATAAGCGGCGATCCGAAAATATACGATAACATTATAAAAACCGCAGACGACGTCGAGAATAAAGAATCTAACGATGTTGATTGCGTAATGACCGTCGGGCAGCTCGAGGAAGGCGCGAAAATAGGTTTATCAAACGGACGGTTGACGAATATTACAACAGGTTATTCGGCGAACAACAGCGTGCCGCCTACCGAGTATTTCTTTTCGAACAACGAGGCGTATTCTGTCGCGCTTGACAGTTCGGGCGAAGTTATATTGACGGCAACGCAGATGCAAAAGCTCAAGCTCTGTTACGGCGGCGATGACGCAACGCCCGAGGAAATGACGGGGCATACCGTTAAATACGAATACGAAATCGGCAGTAAAGTTAAGTACGAGCTTGCCGACGAGACCGCCGTCCAAATAACAATAACCAAAGACGGCGAACCGTTTGACGGCGGAATCTCCGACATAGCG
>CATKFJ010000320.1 GCA_949747725.1 uncultured bacterium | reverse complement strand
GAACAGCTTGCCGCAGTACTGAATACGCTTACTCCGCGCGAAGAAATGGTTATACGTTTGCGTTACGGTCTTGACGACGCGCATCCTCGTACGCTCGAGGACGTCGGCAAGGAATTCGGCGTTACACGTGAGCGTATTCGTCAGATCGAAGCAAAGGCGCTGCGAAAGCTTCGTCATCCTAACAGATCCAAGCGCCTTAAGGATTTTACGGACAGATAAATGGCAAGTACATTGCGGCTTGATACTATAAAGGCGTTGATAGAGCATGCAAATACGATAGCCGATGTAGGTTGCGACCATGCGATAATCGCTAAGTATTGCATCGACAGCGGATTAGCCGAGAAAGTTATAGCATCCGATATAAGCGATAAATGCTTAGACAAGGCTCGAAAACTGCTCGGCGATAACAATCGCGTTGATTTTAAGCGCTGCGACGGGCTTGATTATATATGCGACGAGGCTGTTATAGCAGGCATGGGCGGATTGCTTATAAAGAGAATTCTTCTAAATGCCCGAAGCTTGCCGAAAACATTGATAGTGTGTCCGCATCGAGATTGCGACGAAGTGCGAAAAACGCTTTTGTCGTTGGGCTACGGCATAACGGACGATATCGATATAACCGAGCGAGCTAAATTTTATTCTGTGATCCGCGCTAAATTCGGCGAGGGCGAACGCGATCTCGACGAGTTGCAATTGCTGTTCGGGATAAACGTAAAAATACCGAATACAACATTGCAAGCAAGGTTAAACAAGCTGTACGATATGTATATGATCGCGCCTCGGCAGAACGAGGATAAATTACGCACCGTTATTGCGGCAATGTCTTTGCAAGGTATGAAACATTAACGACCAACATTCATATAAAAGGAGTGATTATAATGGACGAAAAAGTAAAGCATAATTTTCAAAAATTACTTGAATATCAAAAGAAGGATATCGAACTTCGCAAATTGAACGATATGCTAAATCGTGACGAAGCTCTTGTCAGCATGAACAAGAACAAGCGTCTGTTTAACGACGCCAAGCAAACGATTTCCGATTGCGAACAGCAAGCCGGAGCATTGTTGGATACTTATTCTGAGCTTCAGAAATATGTCGAAGATAACGAGGCGTTGCTTACGGAGCTTGAAAAAGTCGAAAGCAATGACGATGATATCGAAGTCCGAGTAAAAAAACTCGAAAGTCTTAAATCCAAGTTCCAAATGGCAGACAAACGACTGCACGACGTGGAAGATAAGTCTAAATGCGTTTGTGCCAAGCGTGCCGATGCGCTTAAAAGCGGAAATGCCGCCAAGCATAAATTTACGGAGGCGCGCGATAGGCACAATCAGCTTGTGAGCTCCAAATCCAAAGAGCTTGAGGGGCTTAAGTCTGAGCTTGAAAGATTGCGTGCCGGATTGGATCAATCTATGTATACGGAATACACAAAGCTTGTGGAGGACAATAAATTTCCTCCCGTAGTTCCGGCTGCCGGCGACGAAAAGAAAAATATGTTCAATTGCGGCGGTTGCGGTCTCGGTTTGCCGCAAAAGGGCAATGCTATGCTTGCCGATCAGGGGTGGTGTCGCTGCGAAAACTGTCGGCGTATAATAGTAAAGCTCAATTAGTTTTAAAGGTGAAAGATGAAAAAGATTCGTAAAGCAATAATTCCCTGCGGAGGACTCGGCACAAGGTTTTTGCCGGCGACAAAAGCCATACCTAAAGAAATATTGCCGATAATAGATACGCCTGTGCTGTCCTATATAACCGACGAATTGATCGACAGCGGTATCGATCAGATACTTATAATACTCGGAAAGGGCAAGGAGAGTATACGCGACTATTTTTCGGCGCCTAAGCCGAGTTTGGAAAAAGCGCTCGAGAACAAGCCCGAACTTTACGAAACGATAAAGTATATAGGGAAGAATGCGGAAATACGTTTTGCCATGCAAGAACATCCGCGCGGCAGCGGCGACGCCGTTATGTGTGCGCGCGAGTTTACGGCAGACGAGCCGTTTGTAATGTCTAACGGCGACGATCTAATTGTTTCCGAAGTGCCTGTTGCCAAACAGCTTATCG
>CATKFJ010000319.1 GCA_949747725.1 uncultured bacterium | reverse complement strand
ATCTATAGCGCGCGGTTTAAAACTCGTTATCGGCAAAAAAGTCGCTCTGCCGTATTTGTTTGTCTTTAAATGTTCTACCAAAAGCTTGGCGTCGTCTTCGTTTTTCGTAACAATATTGTTGACAGCCGAACCTAACGCCATATCGACCGCCGCCTCGAACCCGTCCTTGACGGTTATTACCTGACCTATAACGCCTACAATCGCACTGTTTAAACGCATATCGTTTTTGGCGTCGTCGAGCAATTTCCTTACGGCATGCGAATATGCGTCCTTTTGAACGTCCTCTAGCACTTTTTTCCTTGACGTAAGCGCGGACAAATCAAGTTTATACTGGCTTATTTCGGGCGCAAGCACGTTCAAACGCTCGATACAAACGTTATTTTCTTGCGCGGCGGATCGTTTCTGACCGTCAAGCGTAGCACATTCGTTTTGAAGATCCGCAAGCTCTTTCGATTTGACTTCCAAATTGCCGCGTATCTCGGACATTTTTCCGTCGGCAACGTCCAAACGCGCGTTAAACTCCTCTATCTGTTCCGTCAAGCTCGCACGTTCGGCAGAAAGCTCGCCTACGCTTCGGTTGACTGCCGCGCGACGTTCCATTGCCGCAATCAATGCTTTTCGCGCCGCGTTCACTTTCTCTTCTTCCGCGGCGACTTTTTCTACAAGTGCGGAATACTCCGCATTAAGCTTCTCGTATTCTTCGCGCTCCGATTTAAGAGCATCGGTCTTGCGGTTATACTCATCCTGCTTTTCGGTTGCGCTGTTTGTAAGATATGTATAATTGTCGTTAAGATTGGCGTTTGTAG
Organism: uncultured bacterium; assembly: GCA_949747725.1. Classification (GTDB taxonomy): domain Bacteria; phylum Bacillota; class Clostridia; order Christensenellales; family Pumilibacteraceae; genus Anaerocaecibacter. Next base: position 1,255 of record CATKFJ010000319.1, on the reverse strand, counting down.
CCATCAACGATGTATTTTGATTATTAAGACTGTCGAGCCGCTGCTTAAACAAATCTATCTGACCGGATATTTTTTCCTTGTCGACAGACAGATCCAACAACTCGACACGGTATTTTTCGAGGTTTTCGTCAATAGATTGCAGTTCTGCCATAGCGGATGTATAATCGTCGGACGCTTTGGCATACTGCGCCTGCTTCTCTGATATCTCCGCATCTATGCCGGAAATTACCGCGGAAAGCTTGTCCTTTGTGTCTGACGCCGTTTCATAACGATGCATGTAGAGATTTATTTCCTGCTGCTTGAGCCTGTCTTTTAATTCTCTGTATGTCCGCGTCTTTTCGGCTTGACGCGCAAGCGGAGCAAGCCGCTCCGTATCGTTGCTGAGTATATCGTTGAGCCGAACAAGATTATCGCGCGTACGCGCATTCTTGCGTTCCGCCTCGTTCTTCTTGTATTTATATTTGCTTATGCCTGCTGCTTCCTCGAAAACAGATCTGCGATCTTCGGGTTTGGAATTGATTATTTCCATTACCCGACCTTGACCTATAATCGTATAACCCTCGACCGAAAATCCTGCGTCGCGCAACATCTCCGAAATATCGCGCAAACGGCAAAGACTGCCGTTGCGATAATACTCGCTCTCGCCCGAACGAAAAAGCTTACGCGAAATAACCACTTCTTCGTAATCGTACGACGGAAACAACGAACGGTTATGATTATCGAACGTAAGCGAGACTTCGGCATACGACAGCGCTTTTCGCTTTTCGGTACCGTTGAAAATAACGTCCTGCATGTTGGAACCACGCAAAAGCTTAGCCGACTGCTCACCGAGCACCCAGCGCACCGCGTCCGCAACATTGCTTTTACCGCAACCGTTGGGACCTACTATTGCGGTTATGCCCTCGCCGAATTTGATCTCGGTCTTGTTGGCGAAGGATTTGAATCCTATTAAGGACAGCTTTTTAAATTTCAACGACTTATACCAACCGAATAATGCAATTACTCAATTACAAATTATACCATGTGTCAGTCGAAAAATCAATCGAATTTAGACACATCCCCACTAATTTTGTAAATTACGCCTAAACAACCGGCGTCGACTTATTCGGGTTTTAATCGAATCAATGCTTTTTTACCCGCATCTATCTGAGATAAACGTTTGGACCTGCCCTCGCCGATAAATTTTTTATTGTCGACAGTAACAGCCGTGATAAATCCGCCTTTACCGGAGACAGTATCGTACGAAACTTCATAT
>CATKFJ010000318.1 GCA_949747725.1 uncultured bacterium | reverse complement strand
ATTTTATCCACTCGCCCGTCGTATCCGCGCCCACAGCGGCAACAGCCGAAAACACTTTCGAACAAAGCTCGATCCTGTGCAACAAGTCTTTGCAAATGCAAAGCTCGGCAAGCGGCGCTATCGCGTCCGATACCGAAGAAAACACGGAAATCGCTTTATAACGAGCAAACAATTCGTCCATAATTAAAGTATACACCCTTAAAAATTGTTTGTCAACGCAAGAGGACACGACAAAATCACCGTTCGACTTTTATTTGCCGCAATTGACAAAACAAGACAAATATTGTAAAATACAGGTATGGAACTTAAAATACACACTGTCGACGATCTTATAGATTGCGTAAACGAATACGGTATATTGCCGTTCTGGGACGAAAGCTTTTCGGCGTACGCAATGAGCGCCGTCAATTTCATGAAACTTTGGGTACTGCGCGAAAAGGCGGTCAACTCCTTAAAGGTAGCTTACGGAAAGTACGCCAACAAAAAAATGACGTTCGTTTCGCTTGACGTTTTTCCCCACCTTGCGGCGCTCAGACGTGACGGATACGATTTCGATTCTTTGTCCGACGAAGGACGCGCGCCGCGCCGCGAAATAGAAATAATGTCTGCGGTCGGCGAAGTCCCCACCCCGTCGTACGAACTCGGAAAAAAACTCGAAATGAAAGGCTACGACGGCGCCGTTACGTCGTTGCAAAACAAAACGTATTTGTGCGTTACGTTTAAAAAGAGTTCGATGGGTTCGGCAATGCTCAATCGCCCCGAGGACGTATTCGGATACGATTTCGTCAGATCCAAGTACGGGCTCTCGGCCGAACAAAACGCGCAAGAGATAATCAAACTTGCCAAAGGCTTGCAATTTTTCGACGAAAAAACGAGAGCAAAAATACTCTCGTCCGCCGTATGATCGTTTAAAAAACCATGCGTTAATCTTCGTCCATTATAATACCGAGTTCTTTCATTATATCCTTAAGATCGTCTTTGGGGTGCAAAGCCTCCGCAAAAGAGAATCCGGCAGGCGATCTATCCGCATAATCATCGCCGTCTTGAGCTGCAGACGCAACAGACGCGCTTTCGTCCTCAATCTCGCTCACTGTCGTTTTGAGATCGAACTCCCCGTCGTCGCGCTCCGCGTCGAGCGATGCCATCAGTCGGGAACGTTCTTCTTCGTACTGATCTTCTATATCGCCGGCACGGTCGAGAACTTTAGATATTTTACCGTTAACCTTACTTGCGGCAACAAGTTCGTCATCAAGCGGATACGCGTCTATTATTCGGTTATAGTACCCCATCCATTTATCATGGAAGCTCTTTAATTGCGCGATCTCTTGATTGTACTTGATAAGCGACACGCGTTCTATATCGTCCGCTTTTTTCAGCGCGGTCGTGATCGCTTTGTACACAAGCTCTTTTTGGGTTTCGTACTTAGCGATCTTGCGCTCGGCTTCCGTCAAACTTTTTCTAAGCTCGGCTATCCGCTCGCGCTGACGCATTATCGTAAGTTCGCACTCACGCTTGACCGCTTCCGTATAATTATCGAAATCGGCTTTGGTGTAGATCTTTTTTTTGTCGTCCATATATTACCCGTTTACTTATTCTTTGTAGGCTTTTGTATTTATTCGATACTCTTATGTTCTTTCAATATGCTGTGTTTAAGCTCATACAAGCCGTCGGATAAGTTGACTTTATAAATTTGCGGATTATCGATGCGCTTATACTCGTCCCAAAATTTGTCTTTTTCGGTTCTT
>CATKFJ010000317.1 GCA_949747725.1 uncultured bacterium | reverse complement strand
TTTACGCCCTTGAGCATGACCGTCACCGAGCCGTGCTCCGCCGTCAAGACTTTTGCAAGCCTATCGTCATCACGGTAATCGTTAATTTTAAGCACAACGCATTTATCGGTGAAGTCTGTCATACTCTCCTCGTTTGTTCAGCTCTTTCGAGTACCCTCGGCATTTATCCTGTCGCGCTCGCGAATATACATCGAATAGTAACGCGGTTCGCCCGTAGCACAAAACAGTTCCCAAAAATATCTTTCTTGTTTTTCCATTATTTTACCCTCCGAATATAGCATGGCTTTTCGTCGGGAAATTATGTAACGATCCGCTATTGCGTTATCGCCAAGATACTAATAACCGATATCTTTCAAAATGTCCGTTCTGTCGCGCCAACCCTGTCGCACCTTTACAAAAAGTTCCAAAAATACTTGACTGCCGCCGAGCAACTGTTCTATATCGCGCCGCGCGGATTTGCCGATACGCTTTATCATTTCACCGCCGTCGCCGATAACTATTTGTTTATGCGATTGTTTATCGACAATCACGTCGCAAGATATATGGATCGGATCGGTAGTTTCGTCGACCTTCCGCACGCTCACGCCTACGCCGTGCGGAATCTCGTCCTGCAAAAACAGCAACGCTTTTTCGCGCACAGCCTCGCCTATCAAAAACTTGATCGGACGGTCGGTAAATTCGTCTTTGGGAAATAAAAATCCACCGTCCTTACATTCATCAAACAGCGCGTTTTTTAAAAGATCTATGTTCTGCCCCGTCTTACAGCTTGTAGGAATAACGTCCTTAACGGATCTACCGTCTTTGCGCGACATATAACGGTTGAGCTTTTCGAGTACGGGATAAACTCCCTCATAACCTTTAAGATCGGTTTTGTTCACGGCAACATACAACGGGGCGCGACATTTCAATCGCTCCTCGATCAATCTTTCGTCCGCGTCGGTGATGCCCTTGGTACTGTCAAGTACGACAAGCACAACATCCGCATCGCCGCCCAACGAACTGCGAATACTCTTGTCCATATGCTCATCGAGCTTAGTACGCGGCTTAAACATACCGGGAGTATCCAAGAATACTATTTGACGGCTGCCCTCGGTGCAAATGCCCGTTATTCTGTCGCGTGTTGTTTGCGGCTTAGGCGAAACGATAGAAACTTTTTCGCCCACTATAGCATTTACTATCGACGATTTTCCGGCGTTCGGTCTGCCTATTACGGCAACCACTACCGACTTATCCTGTTCGGCAAGCACGGACTCTTCTACGGCGCGCATTTTCTTTTTATCTTCGTCGGTCATGTGGTCGTAACCGAGAATATGAAGCATGCCGTGAACGAATAAATAATTTATTTCTCTTTCGCCCGTGCCATACTCTTTCGCCTGACGCGCGGCGGCATTCTCGTTGATCGCAATATCGCCGAGCACTACGGCGCGCCGATCCTCGTCGTAATCGTTGGGATAGTTTTTTTGCGTAAACTCTGTTATTTTATCGAGCGCGGGATAGCTCAGCACATCGGTCGTATAGTCCTTTCCGCGCGTATCGCGGTTAAGAACACGCATTTGTTCGTCATCGACGATAGCTATATCCACCGTTGCGTTACCGCATAACTTCAACTTATAAAAAATTATATCGGCAAGCCGATTGAATTCCGGCTTGACGTCTCCCGTGAGTTTAAACATTTATTCCACCGCGACCGATATTGTATTTTATGCGCTTATGGTAAAGTCCGCCGTACGCGCCGACTATTGCCGAGCGAATAGACGTAAGGTCTTTCATAGTTATCGCACAGTTATCGAACTGTCCGAGCTTGAGCCGTTCATCGATCATGCTCTTTAACAGCTTGTCCACTTTTTCACCCGTCGGGTTATCCATGGCGCGTATCGCAGCCTCGGCGGAATCGCAGATCATGATTATAGCGCCGATCTTGCCCGTAGGTATTTCGCCGTAGTATCGGTACTCATCCATATCGACATCACCGTCCGTAAGCGACTTGGCTTTATTATAGAAATACATAATGGGTTGCGTGCCGTGATGTTCGATCGCAATGCGCGCGACCTCTTCGGGAATT
>CATKFJ010000316.1 GCA_949747725.1 uncultured bacterium | reverse complement strand
TCGATTTCGGCGATGAGATTTTAGTCCCTAATGGGGACGTGCGCGATTTCGGCGTTGTAGCCTGCGATCAGTTTACCGCCGATCCGGAGTATTGGCGACTGCTTGAAAAAAGCTTGCCGCGAGGATCTGCGCTTGATTTGATATTGCCCGAATGTTTTTTATCAGAAGCGTCGGTTCGGCTCGAGCAAATAAAAAAGTCGGCTTCCTCTATGCTCGCAAGCGATAGGTTTACGGCATATCGCGGCGCGATATTTGTAACGCGTAACACAACTTACGGTAGGACGCGCCACGGAATCGTGGCGTCCGTCGATTTAGACGATTATGATTATAAGGTCGGCGCTAAACCGCTTATACGCGCATCCGAGCGTACGATAGAGGAACGCATACCGCCGCGCGTCGCTATACGAGAGGCGATAGACATAGAGTTGCCGCATATACTGTTGCTTGTAGACGACCGCGACGATTTGTTGATGAACGCTTGCCGCAATGCGCCCAAACGTACGGTGTATGCCGGTGAATTATCGGGCAACGGCGGACATATAAAAGGCGAGCTGATAGAAGGTAAAGATACTGTCGAACTTCAAACGGCGGTGCAAAATATTATTTCCGCGTCGGTGAGTAAGTTCGGCGAAAGGCTGTTCGCGCTTGTGGGCGACGGTAACCATTCGCTTGCTACGGCTAAGTATTGTTCCGTAAATAACAGCACTCCGCTTAACGGCAGAGCGCTTGTCGAAATAGTAAATATTTATGACGAAGGTCTTGTATTCGAACCGATACACAGGCTTGTGCAAACGGACGATCCGGTTATGTTTATGGATAGCCTGCGCTCGGCTGTCAAGGGCGCCGCAAAAACGACTGTTTATGCGCCGGATCCGATAGAGATATCGGTGCCGAGCGATAAGATAGAAGCGTTAATCGCGATAGACAAATTTTGCGAAACGTTTGTCAAGCACTTCGGCGGCAGCATAGAATACGTTCACGGCATCGACGCGCTCAAAAAGGAAAGACATTTCGGTATAGAAATGCGCGGTATACGTAAGGAAGAATTATTCGGGTATGTAGTTAAAAACGGTGTGTTGCCAAAAAAGACGTTTTCGCTCGGCGAAGCCGAAGAAAAGCGGTATTATATAGAGGCGCGCAAGATAAAGTGATAACGTTCCGAGCGAATTTGCTCGGAATTAAGTAAAAATTACGGTTTGTTTATGACCGTAATTCTTTTGTCGGAATATATTATTATCGGAGCACTTAAAGATGAAAGCGGTCAAATTCGGCGGCACGTCAATGTCTACTGCGGAAAGTATACTCGGCGTCGCAAAAATAATCAAGCAGGACGCGGAGCGTCGGTTTATCGTTGTTTCCGCACCCGGTAAAGCAGAAGGCGAAAACAAGGTGACCGATCTGCTTATTGCGGTCGGAAAAGCGGAGCCCACGTCGCGACTAAATGCGTTTTCGCATGTCCGCGAACGCTTCGAAAACATTTGCGTCGGCGTGGGACTGGGCAAAGATTTTCTTAAACTCGAATTCGAAAGAATAGAGTCTGATCTGTCGTCTGCCGATAACGACTATATAATATCTCGCGGCGAGTATCTTTGCGCACGCGTGCTTGCCGCCGTACTCGGCTTTGAGTTTGTGGACGCCGCAAGCATCATCAAGTTCAACGGCAATACGTATGACGACGCGTATACCGAAAGCGTGAGCAAGCTTGCTCTCAAAAATAAGCGCGCGGCGGTCATTCCGGGGTTCTACGGCAGCAACGGCAACGGAAATATAATAACTTTCTCGCGCGGCGGTTCGGATATAAGCGGCGCTATAGTTGCGCGCGCGGTGGGCGCGGCGCTGTACGAAAACTTCACCGACGTAGACGGTTTTATGACGTGCGATCCGCGTATCGTTCCGCATGCGTCGGTAATAGACGTTTTAACGTACAAGGAGCTCCGCGAGCTTGCGTACATGGGCGCTAACGTTTTGCATCCCGAATCTATATTTCCTGTGCGCAAAGCCAATATCCCCATTCATATACTAAATACGTTCAACCCGAGCGCAAGCGGCACAAAGATCGTGCCG
>CATKFJ010000315.1 GCA_949747725.1 uncultured bacterium | reverse complement strand
TTTCGCGGTACGCGACCTGCGGCTTGCCGACATTGGCTTCGACCTTGAATTCGCGGAGCAAGCGGTCGACAATGATGTCGAGGTGCAACTCGCCCATACCGGCGATGATCGTCTGACCCGTTTCCTGATCGGTGTAGGTCTTAAACGTGGGGTCTTCCTCTGCGAGCTTGATAAGCGCCATAGTCATCTTTTCCTGACCGGCTTTGGTCTTAGGCTCGATAGCTACGCGGATAACCGGCTCGGGGAACTCCATGCTTTCCAAAATAATGGGGTGCGACGCGTCGCAAAGCGTGTCGCCCGTCGTGGTATCTTTAAGACCGACGATAGCGCATATATCGCCTGCGCGAACTTCGTCGATATCTGTACGCGAATTGGCGTGCATCAACAGAAGTCGACCGATACGCTCTTTCTTGTCCTTGGTGGAGTTAAGAACGTACGAACCCGCGGGGCAAACGCCGCTGTAGCAACGGAAGAAAGCGAGCTTACCTACAAACGGGTCTGCGGCGATCTTGAACGCAAGACCGGAGAACGGTTCGTTATCGTCCGTTTTACGCTCTACTTCCTCACCGTTCTTATCGGTGCCTTTTATGTGCGCGATATCTACGGGGCTGGGCAGATAGTAAACAACCGCGTCGAGCAGTTTCTGAACGCCCTTGTTTTTATACGACGAACCGCAGAATACGGGATTCATCGTCATATTTATTGTTGCTTTACGCACGGCTGCGCGGATCTCGTCTACGGTAAGCTCCTCGCCGGCAAAGAACCGCTCCATAAGATCGTCGTCGGTTTCGGCAACCGCCTCGAGCAAGATCTGGCGATACTCTTCGGCTTGAGCTTTGTACTCTTCGGGGATCTCGGTTTCGTTGATGACATTACCGAGATCGTCCTCGTAGATTTCCGCTTTCATCGTAACAAGGTCGATCATACCCTTAAAGGTATCTTCCTTGCCGATGGGTATCTGCAACGCAACGGGATGAGCGCCCAAGCGTACCTTCATCATGTTGAGAACGTTGAAGAAGTTAGCGCCGTTTATATCCATTTTGTTTACGTACGCGATACGCGGAACGCCGTACTTGTCCGCCTGACGCCAAACGGTCTCGGACTGCGGTTCAACGCCGCCTTTTGCGCAGAATACCGCAACGGCGCCGTCGAGGACCTTAAGCGAACGCTCGACCTCTACCGTAAAGTCGACGTGCCCGGGCGTGTCTATAAGGTTGATACGCGTCAT
>CATKFJ010000314.1 GCA_949747725.1 uncultured bacterium | reverse complement strand
AACCGAAACCGACGGATCGGAAAAATCGAGCGACGTCAAGCCGAAAAGCGCGCCCGTAAATAAACCTAAGAGCGCCTCCGCGAAAAAGCCCGAAAGCAAGAGCGCAACAGCTAAGAGATCTGCGCAGAATAAAGGCAAGAGTCAGACCGCATCCAAAAGCAAAGGAACGACGTCGGGGAGGGGCAAAAGTTCGACGACCGACAAGAATAAAAAATAACCGTAACTGAGTTTGCGTAAAGGTAACAAACGGTAGCTATGAATAAAACCAATATATCCTCTAAAAAGAAGATACTTATAGTCGACGATTCCGAACTGAACCGTTCGTTGTTGTCCGATATGCTCGCCGACGATTTCGATATTATCGAGGCGGAGAACGGCGTGCAGGCGGTGGTAACGTTGCAGGAACACGAGCTGGATATTTCGCTCATGTTGCTCGATATAGTCATGCCTGAGATGGACGGATTCGACGTTCTGGCGATGATGAACAAACGCGGTTGGATAAAGACTATTCCCGTCATCATGATCTCGGCGGAAACGGGTTCGTCGTACATAGACAGGGCGTACGATCTCGGCGCAGTCGACTACATAAGCAGACCGTTCGACGAGCGCACGGTTAAGCACCGCGTTATGAGCAACTTTATGCTTGCTCTCAAGCAGAAAGAATTATCGGATATGCTGTCTGCCGAAATTTACGAGCGCGAACACGATAACCGTTTGATGGTCGAGATCCTTTCGCACATAGTAGAGTTTAGAAACGGCGAGAGCGGTTTGCATATCTTGCATGTAAGCACGTTTACAGACATGATCCTAAAGCGCTTGCTTAAGATCACGGATAAGTATAAACTGACGCAAGCGGATATCAATACGATCGTAAATGCGTCGGCGCTACACGATATAGGCAAAATGTCCGTGCCCGAAAGTATACTCAATAAACCGGGACGGCTTACCAAGGAAGAATTCGAGATAATGAAGTTGCACACCGTAGAGGGTGAAAAACTTCTCAACAATATTCCGTACCGCAGCAGCGAAACTTTGATCACCGTAGCATGCGAGATCTGTCGCTGGCATCACGAGCGTTATAACGGAAACGGTTATCCCGACGGGCTTATGGGCGACGCCATACCCATTTCGGCGCAGGCGGTAGCGCTTGCCGACGTGTACGACGCGCTCACGAGCAAGCGCGTGTACAAGGACAGCTTTACGCACGAGAAAGCCGTGGAAATGATACAGAACGGCGAGTGCGGCGCGTTTAACCCGTTGTTGCTCAAATGTTTGACCGATATTCAGGCAGAGCTTAAAAAGGAACTTAAGGAAACGTCGTACGGTCGCGATATAGATAAAAAGGTGGGCGAAAACGTAGAGAGCATGCTCAAAAAATCGGGTTCGGACGTTTCGGAGCGCACTATACGCTTGCTCGAGCACGAGCGCATGAAGTACAGATTCTTTGCCGGACTGTCGCATGAGGTGATGTTCGAGTACGTGCCCGAGCCGGAAATGATAATACTGTCCGAATGGGGTGCGGAATATCTCGGTCTGCCCGAGCGCATAGTCGATCCTGCGAAAAGCGATCTCGGTACGCGCGTGTTCAGCAAAGTGGACTTTAACCGCATGATGACGCATATGCGTGCGACTACGCCCGAAAACCCGAGAATAGAAGATAAATTTTTACTCACAATAAACGGCGAACGCCGTTGGAACAGGATAATAGTTCAAACGCTGTGGAGCGGCGACGAGAACCCCGAATTCGACGGCGCGCTCGGTAAATTCGTCGATGTAAACGACGAAACGCAAGAGATGCAACAGCTCGAGCAGAAAGCCGATTACGATTCGCTTACAGGGCTTATGAACCATGCGGCGGCAAAGCGAAAGATAACAAAGCTGTTGTCCGACGCCGGCGGACGAAAGTACGCGCTGTTGTTCTTCGATCTCGATAATTTAAAAACCGCCAACGACGTTTACGGACACCTGTTCGGCGATAAATTGCTTAAAGAAGTTGCCGCCAGAATGATGAAGAACACGCGTTCGAGCGACATTTGCGCGAGAATGGGCGGCGACGAGTTTATAATATTCATGGAATACAAAGATAGTTT
>CATKFJ010000313.1 GCA_949747725.1 uncultured bacterium | reverse complement strand
CTTGCCGTAACGAATATTATCCATTACCGTGCCAGTAAACAGGTTGGTATCCTGTAATACTATTCCGAGCGAGCGCCGAAGATCGGATTTCTTTATTTTGTTGATATTTATTCCGTCATAACGAATCTTACCGTCGGCAATATCGTAAAACCTGTTTATAAGGTTGGTAATGGTGGTTTTACCGGCACCCGTCGCACCGACAAACGCAACTTTTTGCCCGGGCTTGGCGTAAATTGAAACGTCGCGAAGCACGGGCTTATCGGGTTCGTATTCGAAATCGACTTCCTGCATCACCACGTCGCCCATTAGCCTTGTATATGTGACCGTACCGTCGCCGTGAGGATGCTTCCATGCCCATATATGAGTGCGTTCTTCACACTCAACAAGCTCTCCGTTTTCTTCTTTGGCATTGACAAGCGTAACATATCCGTTATCGACTTCGGGCTGCTCGTCAAGCAATGCAAATATACGGTAAGCGCCGGCTATGCCCATTACTACCGAATTTACTTGGTTGGAAACTTGATTTATGTTGTTGCAGAACTGACGGGTCATTTGCAAGAACGCAACGACAAGCGCAACTCCGAATACGGCAAGAGACGCATCCACGGCGACGCCTATTCCGATGTTGGACACATTATTTATGATAAGCATGCCGCCGACCAATGCGACAACCACATACAGAACATGACCTATGTTTCCGAGTATGGGCATGAGCATGTTTGCAAAGCGGTTGGCGCGAAACGATTGTTCGTAAAGTTCTTCGTTTACGCGATCGAAATCGGCTTTCGCCTGTTCCTCGTGACAAAAGACTTTTACCACCTTTTGCCCGTTCATCATTTCTTCTATAAAACCTTCGGTCTTACCTATCGAGCTTTGCATGGCGCGGAAATATTTACCTGCGCCGCCGCCTATGGTCTTTGTAACCAACACAATAGCCGCAACGCCGACCACTATTATAAGCGTAAGCCAAACGCTATACCAAAGCATTATGCAAAACAGAGTCAACACCATTACCGACGACGCAAGCAATTGCGGCAAAGATTGCGATATCATCTGACGCAAAGTGTCTATATCGTTGGTGTAATAGCTCATTATGTCGCCGTTACTGTTGGTATCGAAATATTTTATAGGCAGGTCCTGCATGCGGTTGAACATCTGACCGCGCATCTTTTTTAGAAAGCCCTGCGTAACGATAGCCATTAGCTGTTTATCTACTGCGCCCATTACAAGCGACACTACGTAAAGACCGATAAGCGTAAGCATGTACTTTGTTATTTCGCCGCCGTAAACCGCCCAGCCCGACGGGTAACCCATTCTCTGTGCGGCAAGAGCGTCGCCCACTATACTGAATATACGCTCCATGAAAATGGACGGTAACGCGCTTATGACAGCGTTTACGATAATACATACCAGCGCTATCGTCGTCATTACGGGATAAAATTTAAACAGCGCTTTAAGCGTGCGCCCGAGTACGCCCTTATGTTTTTGGCGATGCATTTGAGGGCTCATACGGTTAGAATTATTCATTGTCCGCCCCCTTTTTGTTTTGGGTGTTGTACACTTCGGTATATATTTCGTTGCTTCCAAGCAACTCTTTATGCGTACCTATGGCATTCACCTTTCCGCCGTCCATAATAACAATGTAATCGGCATCCTCCACAGACGACGTGCGTTGCGCGATTATTATTTTCGTAGTTTCGGGAATATACTCACGGAACGCCTTGCGAATGAGCGCGTCGGTGCGCGTATCCACCGCGCT
>CATKFJ010000312.1 GCA_949747725.1 uncultured bacterium | reverse complement strand
TTAATATAACCGAACTTAATCTTCCCAATAATTCGAAGTATACATTCAGTATGGAATGTTTCCTCGATTGGAAAGACGAGGACGGAAACTATACTTACGGCAATAATAATAAATTCTCTTTTGAGTTCACGGTGGATAACGAGAATCCCGAACTTGCCGATTATGCCGTGCGTAAAGTTAAAAACGGAGATTCATACAGATATTATCTTGATTTAACTACGTACGATAATCATTACATCCAAGGTTATTCCGCTTCTACTTATAAAGAGTATACGAGCGCAGAGGATAGCTCTACCGGCTATGAATCATTCGACGGCGTAACGAATTTAGTCGACGGCGTTGTTCCCGTAGAATCGGAGTACAATAAGAACTCCACGTTCTCGCTCGATATAACGTCGTATTGGAGCAAGATAGTCGAAAACGATTATAAGCTTTATGTGACGCTTTACGATTATGCTAAAAACGGCAGTTCGTTCAGAATAAAACTTCAGCCTGAGAACGATTTGCGCATTGCCAAAACGCGCAACGCGAGCAATGTTTATATTCTTGCTCCTAACGGACAGGTAGATCTTTCCGAAGTCGTTAACGTTACGGCTAACACGTTTGATAATGTAGAAGAATCGGAAAAAATTTATGTAAGCGATTACTGGACGACCGATCTTATTTGGAAAAGTTCCAACACCGAAGCCGTTGAAGTAGATGAAAAGACAGGTCTTGTAACGGCTCTTAAAGACGGCGAGGCAACAGTCACCGTTTATACTCAGTCTGCGGGAGAAGTTTATGACGATTCCAACGGACAGAGTTTGCAGTTTACTGTGCGAGTCAGCGGCGAACCTACCGAAATAAAACTGATCGGTATCGAAATGTCGACGGACGGACTAATGCTCGAGCGCGGCGAAACCGCAACGATAACGGCAACAGTCAAGCCGTATAATTACGACAGCGATTACAATATCGAGTTTGCAAGTACAAGCGCAAACGTCAAGATTTTAAGACAGTATAAGTTGAATGATGTTTATGCCTGCGAAATATACGCGGTAAACAGCGGTTCTGCGACAATCCGCGCAACGGTGGAAGGATCGCGTATATCCGGTTATACGTCCGTGCGCGTTCAAGAAGAGTTCGGAATGTATAACAATATATATTTACGTTCTTATACGGGTCGCGGCGACGAAAACGGTCATGTCGAGATACCCGATAACTTGGGTATCGTATATATCTATCCGGGCGCGTTTGCAAATAACGAATATATTAAATCTGTAACCATTCCCGAGGGCGTGACCACGATAATGCGTGCGGCGTTCTTTAATTGCAGAAACCTCGAAAGAGTGGTGTTACCGTCCACGGTCGAAACTCTGGAAGAGATAGCGTTTGCTAACGACAACAGTCTTGTTGATATAAATCTCGGCAACGTGAAGATGATAGGCGATTCTGCGCTTTGGGGTGCATCGTTTACATCCGTCGATCTGTCGTCGTGCACGTATATAGATAAGAATGCGTTTACGTTCTGCCGATCGCTTACGACGGTCGACCTTTCGCGAGTCGGTATAGTCGGCAGCGGCGCGTTCGCTTTGTCCGGTCTGACTACTCTCAGGATTCCTGCCAACACGTCTATGGAATACGAGCAGAACCTCAGAGAGTTGGCGAACAATGGCGGTAAAGTCGATATAGGCGGCGCGTTTGCGGGTTGCACATCGTTGCAAACGCTTATAATAGACGCGGCAAATGTCGGTAAACTTGCGTTTTTGGGCTGTTCGTCGCTTAGATCTGTTACATTCATGAACGACGTAAATGTGATCGGCGAAGCTGCGTTTGTCGGATGTACTTCGCTCAGCCAGGTGACGTTTAACGGTTCGGTTTATGAGATAGCTCAAGAAGCGTTCGCCGAATGTACTTCGCTCAGATCAATAACATTGCCTAAGGGACTTTCCGTAATAGGCTCTGCCGTTTTCGGCGGATGCACGATCTCCGAAATCAAGATTTCGTCGGGTGCGCGTTTCGAAAATGTGGATATGGGCGCATTTGTCGATTGTTCGAGACTCACTTCTTTTGTGGTAGAGGACGGTAATGAATTCCTTTGCTCCAAGGACGGCGTATTGTACGATCGCGCTATGACGAAGCTTATTGCATATCCGACATTAAGGGCAAAT
>CATKFJ010000311.1 GCA_949747725.1 uncultured bacterium | reverse complement strand
CTTAAAAGACGTAGAAGATCCTGTTGGTTATACTTTTAAATTGTTGGAATTACAGCAGAGTTTACATAATAAGTCTTTACGCTGTATCTCTCGGAAAAAAGCTTATAAAATTCTTGCCGAATGGCTGGAAGAAAATAATACTGTCGTTTTACCCTTTTGATATGGCAATATTGACCGTATATTGTTAATTGGATACTTTTATTTGTAATAGTAGTGTGGGTATGCAATGGGTATGATTTGTATTTTGTATTTGTTTTTTTAGGTTAACTACTATATCTTGTGTTTTTATTCCAAATGTTTTATGTTTGTGGCTTGTTCGTAATCAGCAGGTCGGCGGTTCGAGTCCGCCCAGTAGCTCCAAGCATGTCGGTCTAAAAGTCTTCTGACTTTTAGACCGATTTTAAATGCTTGACAATGTTTGTTATTTATTTTTATAATTAAAGTGGAGGTCATAATATGAAAGCAGCAGAAAAACATATTTGGGGAATACATACACAAGACGATAGCTTGTTTTTAACAGATAGTACCATAGCGATCGGTTGGAAAAGCATCGGAGACTTATCTCTGATTGAGAATAACAGAGAGGCTTTTAAGAGAAAATATGCCGAAGTGTATCCTAATTGCCAAAAACAATCGGTAGCTAATAGTGCGGGAATGCTTTATCGTTTTTGTCATGAGGTGCAATTAGGTGATTACGTTATCTTCCCGTCAAAATCAGACAGAATGGTTAATTTAGGAGTGATTGAGGGGGATTATATATACGCTCCAAAAGCTCATATGGAATATGTGCAGCAGCGAAAAGTAAAATGGTTAAAGCATATGCCGAGGACGGCTTTTTCACAGGGCGCATTGCACGAAGTCGGTTCGGCGATGTCTTTCTTTGCAATTAAGAATTATAGTGATGAATTTCTAGAAATGTTAAGCGCAAAGACTGTTAAACCTATTTTTGCATCGACCGATGGAGAAGATGATTCTGTGGCTGCCACAGCTGATGAAATTATAGAAAGCACAAAGGATTATATTTTAAAAGAGCTCAGTAAAAATTTTAAGGGATATGACTTCGAAAATTTTGTTGCGGATTTATTAAACGCAATGGGATATCGCACAGAGCTTTCTCCTCATGGTGGGGATAGCGGTATTGATATAAAAGCATTCAAGGATGAGCTTCCGCCTAGAATAGTTGTTCATGTTAAAAGTCAAGACAACGATATTAATGAAACAACGATTCAGTCATTGAAAGGCGCTATGCGTGAGGGTGATTACGGGGTATTTATTATGCTTTCCGATTATACTAAAAATGCTCGAAAATATTTGGAGAACACACCTATAATACGCGGTATTAACGGTACAGAGCTTGTGGAGCTGATATTGAAATATTATGAAAATTTAAGTGATAATTATCGTAAGATTATACCGCTCAAAATGGTTTATATTCCTATAGCAAGAGGTACTAATGATTGATAATAACTTAATTCTGTATACCTTCTTGATAATATGTAATGTAATAATTGCGTAGGAGAATTTTTATGGGGAATTCATCAGATAATGAAAACAATAATAAAATTGCTGTTTTTATAGATGCAGAGAATGTAAGTTACAAAAACGCAAAACGTATTATTGAAGTTTTGGAAAAGAAAGGTAGACTATTAGTTGGAGAGATCGTTGCGGATTGGACTAAGATTAATGTAGCTAACAAGAATAAAGATGACAATATATCCGGATGGAGAGACTTCGCCGCAAAAAGTTCTATGACGGCTGTCCAACAGTTTACTTATAGACCTAAGAAAAATTCATCGGATATTGCATTAGTAATAAGGGCAATGAAGGTTTTATATGAGAAATCATACATAAACATGTATTGTATTGTTTCCAACGATTGTGATTTTACAAGGTTGGCTCAAGAGTTAAGAGAACAAGATAAATATGTTATTGGAATGGGAGAACAAAGCAAATCTATTGAAGAGTTTGTTAAAGCGTTTTCCGAATATATATATCTTGATGAAAGTATGGAAAATGAAAAATCGGATGACATACAAATAGACGAAGGTAAAGCATCGGCAGAAGAAGATAATACAGATAAATTGGTTTTAAATGAGAACACAAAAGATCTTACGCTTCTTAAAATTATAGGTGAAGAAAAGATGAATTATCTCGTAGAAATTATACGTGAAATAATTGATGAAAAAGGATTGGCGCTTTATTGTGCAATTAACGGTCCTATGAAAAATAAATATCCTGATTTTGTTCCGCAAAATTTTAATTGCAAAAATTTCAGACAATTAATGGAGATACTGCTTCCATATTTAAAACAATTTGAAAAGATAAAAACAAATGATGACTATGCACTAGTTCAGAAAAAGAAAAATTAAATAAAATTGTCAAATGATGAATTTTGTTGTACGCAAAAACACACACAACCCCTCTCGGTAACGCCTTGAGGGGTTTTGCTATTACAGCGACAATTTCGCTCACTTATTCACGCTTGCCGCAACGTTTTCTTCCTTGAACTGACGTATATACAGATTGTAGTACGCGCCGCGTTTTGCCAAAAGCTGTTCATGCGTACCGCGTTCCGTTATTTTTCCGTCGTCTACTACAAGTATTATATCGGCGGAACGCACGGTCGAAAGTCTGTGTGCTATGACAAAGCTCGTTCTTCCGTCCATGAGCTTTTCCACGGCGTTTTGGATAAGGCGCTCGGTAAGCGTATCTATGGACGAAGTTGCCTCGTCAAGTACGAAAATCGCCGGATCGGTTAGTATGGCGCGCGCAAACGACAGCAATTGTTTTTCGCCTGTAGACAGCGTGTTTCCGCCCTCTCCCACTAACGTATCATAGCCGTTTTCCATACGCGCGATTATGCCGTCGGCATTGACGCTTTTTACCGCTTCGTCGAGCTGTGCGTCCGTTGCGTCGGGCTTGCCGTACATCAAGTTTTCGCGTACCGTACCCGAAAACAAATGCGGAGTTTGCAAAACGTAACCGATATTGGCGTGCAACCACCCGACCGACCGTTCGCGCGCGTCCCTGCCGTCTATAAGTATTCTTCCGCTTGTCGGTTCGAAAAAACGGCACACCAAGTTTACAAGCGTCGATTTTCCGGCGCCCGTTTCGCCCACTATCGCGACGTTCGAGCCTTTAGGCACTTTTAGGTTGAAATGCTCTAAAATATATTCTTCGCCGTCGGGATATTTAAACGTAACGTCGTCAAACTCGATATCGCCGTCGAGCTTTTCCCAATTCTCGCGTTTCGGGTTGAACGTATCCCCGTATTTTTCTATTACCTCGGGCGTATCTTCTACGTCGCACGTACTTTCGGTAAGCGCGGAAAATCTTTCTATATTGACCTTTATGGATACCATATCCCCGAGCGCGTCAACCATCCACTGCACGGGTTCCACAATGCCTTGCGCATACGTCATAAACACGGACAGCGTGCCTATGATCATAAGACCGCGTTGCGTTATCACGCCGCCGTACCACAAAACGAGCGCCAAAGCTACGGACGCCGAAAACGCTATTATGGAATAGAACAACGCGCGGTGATGCCCTATCTTTTGCCAAGTGCGTTTCATATCGTCGGTATGCTTGCGGAATTCGTTGTCGAGCTTACTCTCCACGGCAAGCGTTTTGGACGTCTGAGCGCCCGTTATCCCGTCGTTGAATCCGCCCGTTATCTCGGAATTTATTTCGCGCGCGCGGCGATGCAGTTTGGTTAGCTTGCGTTGAAAATATATCGAAACCACTATAACGAGCGGTACAACCGTAAGCACGCACAGCGCCAATATCGGATCGAGAACAAACATTACGACCGCCGCGCCGAGCATGTACGCCATATTCCATACACTGCGGTAAACGTCCCATGACAGAGTACTCGATATGACGCTCGTGTCGCTCATTATACGGGCATGGAGTTTGCCCACGCTGTTACGGTTAAAGTACGAAACCGACAAGGTTTGCAAGTGGTTGAACGCATTTCGCCGCATATCGCGCAACAGATACATTTCGAGCTTACAACACCCGTAAGCGCCGAAAAAGTCGGTTACCATTATCATTATATTTACCGCAACGTACAACGACACGAATGGCAGCAGACCGTCGAGTGTGCTGTTTGCGATAAAATTATCTATCGCGTATTTTTGAAAAAGGGGCGTGACCGTATTTAGCGCGCTCACTGCAAGCGTACACAGAACAAGCATAACGAACGTGCCTTTATATGCGCTCACGTACGGGCGCATTTTTCCCAACCCGAAAAATCGCGTTTTCCTTGTAGAAGACATTCCGTTTTCAGTTTTCATTATTCACCTCCCCTCTTATTTCTTCGGGGAGCGACATCTGAAGATCGTATATGCTTTTGTAGATACCGTTATTTGCCAACAACTGTTCGTTCGTACCGCGCTCCGCTATCCTGCCGCCGTCCATTACGATTATGTTATCGGCGTGCATCACCGTTGTTATTCGGTGCGAAATTATTATTACGGTGCAATTTGCAAATTCTTTTTTAAGATTGGCGCGGATCTTCGCGTCGGTATCGCTGTCTATCGCGGACAGCGAATCGTCGAGTATTATATACGGCGCGTCGCGCATCACGGTGCGCGCTATCGCCACGCGCTGTTTCTGTCCGCCCGAAAGCGTCACTCCGCGTTCGCCGACAGCAGTATCGTAACCGTGCGCAAAACCCGAGATATTATCGGATAGGCACGCGATATCCGCGGCGCGCTCGATATCAGCGCGTTCCGCATTATCCGCCGCCATTCCGATATTTCCATAAATAGTGCGCGAATAAATATACCCTTCCTGTAGCACGTATCCGATATTTTTGCGCAACGTCAAAGGCGGAATATCGTTGATATTTCGACCGCCTACGGTTATTGCGCCCGACCGCACGGGATACAGTCCGTCAAGAAGACAGGCGATAGTGGACTTGCCGCTGCCCGTGCCGCCGATTATACCGAGCGTACTGCCTTGCGGCACCGTAAAGCTGACGCCGTTAAGAACGGGCTTTCCGTTCTCGTACTCGAAAACGACGTTTTCGAACTCTATATCGCCAGACAGCGCGCCTTCGTCCGTTCCGTAATCTTCCTCTTCGGCGTTCATGATCTCGCCTATCCTGCCGAGCGAAACTCCGGCTTTGCTCAGGTTGGATATTATTCTGCCCAGTTCGTTTACGGGACCTATCATCATCGTATTGTACGAAATAAACGCAACAAGACTGCCGGCGGTCATTCCGCCGTTAACGCAAAACACCGTGCCGATAACCACAATGAACATAAGTTGCATCGCCGCAAGAAAGTCGCTCGACGTCCAGAACATCGCCAAAAACTTTTCGAGCCGTACCCACAACCCTGTATAGTAAACGTTCTGTTTTTCAAACTTGTCGCGCTCGTACTGCTCTTTGCCGAACGCACGCACGACGCGCGCGCCCGTCAAATTTTCCTGCGCGTACGTTGACAATACGCCCTCCTGTTCGTCGCACTTTTTAAAATGCTTGCCGGCTTTAAAATAAAAGAAAACCGAGTAGCCTATTAGCAGCGGAATAAACGCCGAAGCTATTGCGGCAAGCCGCACGTCGGTCATAAACATGAACACGAACGATAACAGCAATAGCAGTATAATGCGGAACAGCGAAAGCAACTGACCCGATATAAAGTTAGATATAGTGTCCGCGTCCGAAGTACAGCGTTGAATAATATCGCCCGTATTGTGCGAATTGAGAAACGCCAAAGGCAACCGCTGAATGTGCGAAAACAGCGTGTTTCGCATTCGTTTCATCAATACTTGATTTGCGCGCGCAGTAAGATAAATGCGACAGTAATGAAATACGAATTCCGCGACGGCAATAACGATTATAGCCGCCGCCATTATCCAAATATCGGCTTTTATGCGATCGACGCCGCCGCATGCCGCCGCTATGCTCGCATACATACCGGTAGGCTGTACGTCGCCAAGCACGCAATCTATAGTAAAGCCTATGATCTGCGGAACTATAGATCTTATAAGCGTGATCATCAAGCTCGAAATTATTACAGCTATAAACAGCGAAAGACTGCCTTTAAGAAAATATGCCAATAGCTTTTTTTTAGTAAATTTGTTTGCCGATGTCATAACGGAATAAAAATCAAATGATGT
>CATKFJ010000310.1 GCA_949747725.1 uncultured bacterium | reverse complement strand
TTAAGTCCGTCGTCAAGATGGGGATCGTAAGGGCCGAGTACTTCGATGAATCTGCCGGCGCGCGGAGAACGCGAATCCGCAACGATTATACGGTAGAACGGGTTTTTGTGATCGCCCATACGTGTAAGTCTGATTTTTACCATGATTTATTTTCTCCTTGAAATTGGTTTTTTGTTAAGTTGCGAGTAATATAAAAAATGCTCGATCTTACTGTTTTGAACATTTTATCTGAATCTGCGTTTTTGGCGTATTATCTTCTGTTGAGGTTGCATAGGCATTTTGCCGGAAGATGCCATTTTCATCATCTCTTTTGTCTGGTCGTACTGCTTAAGCAGCGCATTTACCTCTTGAACCGTAGTTCCGCTGCCCATTGCTATACGCTTTCTACGCGACGATTTGATTATATCGGGATGAGTGCGTTCATACGGCGTCATCGACAGTATGATCGATTTATATTTGCCTATACGTTCGTCTATCTGTTTGGAATCGACATTTGCTTTGTTCATGCCGGGGATCATAGCCACGACCTCGTTTATATCGCCCATTTTTGCCAATGACTTAAACTGCGTCAGGAAATCCTCGAGCGTGAATTTATTTTCGCGCATGCGCTTTTCCATCTTCTTAAGCTCTTCTTCCGAAACGGCTTCCTGCGCCTTTTCGATAAGAGTAAGAACGTCGCCCATGCCGAGAATACGTGACGCCATTCTGTCGGGATAAAACGGTTCGATATCCGTAGGCTTTTCGCCCGTACCGCAGAATTTTATCGGTTTGCCCGTGACCGATCGAATGGATAGCGCCGCACCGCCGCGCGTATCGCCGTCGAGCTTTGTAAGGATAACACCGGTAATATCAAGCTCTTCGTTGAATGTTTTAGCTACGTTCACGGCGTCTTGTCCCGTCATAGAGTCAACAGTAAGCAGTATTTCGGTAGGAGCCGTCTTCTGCTTGATCTCTTTAAGCTCGTTCATCAGTTGCTCGTTTATATGCAACCGACCGGCAGTATCGATTATTACCGTATCGTAAC
>CATKFJ010000309.1 GCA_949747725.1 uncultured bacterium | reverse complement strand
GATGAACGTTCTACCCGTTTTAAGGTCCTTTACGGGCTGATTCGCGCCGCGGTGTCCGTACTTGAGCTTGACCGTCCGAGCGCCGTAAGAAAGCGCAAGCAACTGATGTCCCAAACAGATGCCGAAAGTGGGGATCTTATACGCATTGAGTTTTTTAAGCTCTTCTATCACTCCTACGTTATCCGCCGGATCTCCGCCGCCGTTTGAAAGCATTATGCCGTCGGGATTATATTTAAGAACGTCCTCCGCGCTCGTGTTGTAAGGAACGCGCACAACGCTGCAACCGTATTTTTTGAGCATGCGCTCGATATTGAGCTTAGCGCCGAAATCGTAAAGAACGACGCGCTTACCGTGAGTACCGTCTATCGGGTTGACCTCTACGGGCGACTGACAGGACGTGTGCTCGACAGCCTCTTTTACCTTAAACTTCTTTATAGCCGCTATTTTCTGCGGCAAGTCTTTAAGACTGTCCGTGATCATTGCGTTCATAACGCCCATATCGCGTATCTTACGCGTTATCGCACGCGTATCGACGCCCGAAATACCTACTATATTATTGCGTTTAAGATAGCTGTCAAGCTCGCTCTCCTTGCGGAAGTTGGAGCCTACGTCGCACAGCTCGCGAACGATGTATCCCGACAGATACGGTTTATCGCTCTCGGCGTCCGTTTCGATCGCGCCGTAATTGCCTATCATCGGAAAGGTATGAGTTATGATCTGACCGTAATAACTCGGATCTGTAAGGGTCTGAAGATAGCCGCACATGGCAGTCGTAAACACCGCCTCGCCTATCACCGTGCCGTCCGCACCGACGGCTTGACCCGTAAATACAGTCCCGTCCTTCATGATCAAATATCTATCCATAGTCGGCTGCTCCTTTATCGCAGTAGTAGTGTCGTAATTTTTATGCTCTCGGCATTTACATGCTGTGACGCGCTTAAAAACTTATTTCTCGTCGAACGTGTGTTTGAGCATGGGCGTTACCGGCGCCGGATAATCGCCCGTAAAGCACCCCAAACAGAAAGACGTCGACGGTGAGATCGCTTTAAGATTGTCGAGCGACAGATATTCCAAGCTGTCCGCGTCGATAAGCTTGCGTATGCCTTCCACGTCGTAATGATTCGCAACAAGATTGTCGCGGTTGTCTATATCCGTGCCGAAATAACATTCGTACTTAAACGGCGGCGAGCTTATGCGCATATGCACTTCCTTAGCCCCTGCTTTACGCAACATTTTTATTATGCGCGTGCTTGTTGTGGAACGCACGATGGAATCGTCTATAAGGATTATGCGCTTGCCCTCTACCGTCGAACGAATGGGATTGAGTTTTATATTTACAGCGCTTTCGCGCTTCACCTGATCGGGCAATATGAAAGAACGTCCCACGTACTTATTCTTGACAAACGCCGGCGCCAACGGTATACCCGAAGCTTGAGAATAACCTTGTGCGGCGGCAAGCCCCGAATCGGGCACGCCGCAAACGTAATCGGCTTCGATAGGACATTGAAGATATAACGCTCTGCCCATTTGTTCACGCGCTTTATACACGCTTATTCCGTCAATGACCGAATCGGGACGCGAAAAATAGATAAACTCGAACGCGCACAGTCCGCTCTGCGACGCATTGTCGAGCATGTATGTAGATATATTACCCTTAAGGTCGACGCTTACCACCTCACCGGCTTTAACGTCGCGCACAAACTCCGCGCCGAGCGCGTCGAGCGCGCATGTTTCGGACGCGAACATCACCGCGTCGCCGAGTTTGCCCATACATAAAGGTTTGAATCCGTTGCGGTCGCGCACGGCAATCAGCTTGTCTTTCGTCGCTATCACTATAGAAAACGCGCCCTCTACAAAATTCATGGCGCGCACAATGGCACGCTCGAGGTTGTTCGTTTCTATCATATTGCGAACTATCAGGATATTCAATATCTCGGTATCGTTGGTGGTATGCAAAACCATGCCCGACTGAACAAGATCGCTGCGTATCTGTCTGGAGTTCGTAAGATTGCCGTTATGCGCCAAAGCAAGCGAGATCTTGGAATGCACGGTTTCTATCGGCTGCGCGTTCTCTATATTGCACGAACCGGTAGTCGAATATCTAACATGTCCGACGGCGACTTTGGTGTTTGCCACGAACTCCAAATAATCGGGATTGAAAACCTCGGACACAAGCCCCATGCCCTTTTTGCATTTAAGCGTGTCGTTAACAAAAGTCGCTATACCGGCGCTCTCTTCGCCGCGGTGCTGCAACGCTATAAGCGCGCTTGCCGTCAGCGGTACGGCAGGGATAGCTTTGGGGGATATTATGCCGAACACCCCCCATTCTTCTTTGGGTTTATCGTAGTACACCTTAGATCGCCTCGTAAGATTTAAGAATTTCGATTGCTACTTTGCGCTTTGAACAGCGTTGTTCCATGGAAAGCTTTTCGATGTATTTATGCGATTGCTCCTCGGTATAACCGCGAGCGCGCATCAGCAATATCTTTGCTCGATGTATATACTTCATATCCTCGAGCTTTACAGTAAGTTCTTCGTTTCGCAGTTTAAGCTCGCGCACGCGCGCGTTCGCTACGGATATGAGCCGCACGGCCTCTATAAGCGAGTTTTTAGTTACGGGACGCATAAGCGTTATAATACCGCAATTATTAAGATCGCTTTCTACCTGCTCGGCGCGCATGCTGTCTTCGATATATATACCGCCGCATTCGTTGGACTCCGCTATCGAAATAGCCAATTCGTTACCGTGTTCGTCTATAAGTCCGCTGTATATCACAAACACATCAAACGGACGGCATAGCGACGCACGCCGCGCTTCGGCGGCGGTCGAGCAAACCACGCAGTTTATATTCTCGTGGTGTAACACGTCTGTCAGCGCATACTGACGGTTAGGCGTGCTTGCAACGATTAGTGCGTCCAAACATATCTCCTTTTAACGGTACTTATTAAATATCCAACAGGAAATCAAACAACTCTTTATCGGTATTAAACGACTGTTCTGTCAAATAACGTTTCTTCATTGTGTCGAGTACGTCGTCGAACACGCTCGGGAACTGCGCGCGCAGCCAATCGCTTTTTTGCGCGAACTCTACGGATTCCTCTATCGAGTTAAACATGTGTTCCGTGTATTCGCCCGTTGCGCGAAGCTTTAGCTTTTGCTCTATGCCCTCGCGTCCGGCGGCGAATATAAGCGCCAGCACGGCAAAAATATTGCAAGTGGAGTCGGGCGTACGCAGTTGTATCACGTTATTGCCGAATATGCGCATAGCCGCTTTGCGTTCGGGATCGTACGTAATCTTATAGTCGCGGCGAAGCCTGCGATAGCTGTTATCCGTGGGGTTTGCAAAGCACGTTATTTCCTTGTACCTACGCAACACGCCCTCGGCAAACGCTTTTGTAGCTTCGTCTGAATTTTTACCCGAAAGCGTTACGGCGATGTGCATACCGCTGCCGGGATAACCGCTCATGGGTTTAGGCATGAAAGACGCGACGGTCCCGTTAAGCGCGCACACGTTTTTGACAGCCGTTTTGAACATCATAAAGTTCCGAGCGGAAGCGCACGGATCGGCGCTTTCGAAATCGACTTCGTTCTGACCTTTGCCGCGCTCGTGATGGCTCGATATCGGTTTAAGCCCCATATCCTCAAGACTGACTATTACGTCGCGACGCAAGTTCTCGCACTTATCGTACGGCGAACACGCACAGTAATCCGCGGAATCGAACGGTTCGAGCTTATCGCCCGTGTCCTCTTTGAAAACGTAAAACTCGCACTCCGTAGCGACCTGCGCTTTAAGCCCGAGCGCGCCGAGCTTTTGCACTTCCGTTTCGAGCATGTTCATCGGATCGCAAGCATACGGAGTGCCGTCCATATTGTAGATATTGCAAAACACGCTGACTACGCGTCCGGCATGCGGTCGCCACGGCAAAACAGACAGTAACGAACTCACGGGCTTGAGTTTGAGGTCTACTCCGCCCACTCCCGTAAGCGACCAACTGTCGATCGCAACGCCGTTTTCGAACGCGTCGTCGAGTTGCGACGACAACACCGAAATATTGCGCTGTC
>CATKFJ010000308.1 GCA_949747725.1 uncultured bacterium | reverse complement strand
ATAACTTTTCCCCTTGTGTATGTATAGTCGGATTGTGAATTATGTTTGAAAATATTATATCATACCGTAAAGATATTTGCAAGTAATTATGAATCCGACAAATAACGGTTCTAAGTTGTTTTTATGCGCGAATTTGCAATATTTAATGAATCCTTAAAGATTTACACGTTCAAACATGATATAATCGGTACGGAGGAATATATGAAATATAATTGCCTTATTATCGATGACGAAAAAGTGCTTGCGGACAGTACGGCAGAATACTTCAATCTTTTCGGCGTGGATACGGTCGCCGTTTACGGTACGGAAGATTGCCGTCGATTTTTTATATATAATACCGCGGAACTGATATTACTCGATATAAACTTGGGCGACGGGAGCGGTTTCGATCTATGCAAGGAA
Source organism: uncultured bacterium (assembly GCA_949747725.1). Lineage (GTDB taxonomy): Bacteria > Bacillota > Clostridia > Christensenellales > Pumilibacteraceae > Anaerocaecibacter. Next base: position 1,650 of record CATKFJ010000308.1, on the reverse strand, counting down.
TTACGTGAAGTAACGAATATTCCCATACTTTTCATTTCCGCCCGAACAAGCGACGACGATAAAATTATCGCACTTAATATCGGCGGCGACGATTACGTTCAAAAGCCCTATTCTCTCGGCGTGCTGCTGGCTAAAGTTAAAGCCGTATTAAAGCGGTACGGGCAAACCGCTTCTACCGAATATTCGGACGGATATTTGACGGTAAACTTTGCATCGAAACAAGTTAGAGTAAACGGCAACATAATTAAAATTACTGCGCTCGAATTTAAGCTGCTTGCGTACCTTATAGAAAAAAGGGGTAAGGTTATATCCAAAAATGAACTTTTCGAAAAGGTTTGGGAAGATAGATTTACGGGCGACGGAACGCTAAGCGTGCATATCCGAAGACTGCGCGAAGCAATAGAAAGTAACCCTAATGAGCCGAAATACATTGCTACGGTTTGGGGCGACGGTTATAAATTTATGGGAGACGAAGAATGAGAAAATCAGCATTTTTTATCGGCGTTCTTCTCGTATTCATAGCCGAAATTATTACGCTTATCGTATTTGCCGTGCAAACGCCCGACTTCTCGCAAGACGCGGTTGCCGTAAACGAAGTCGTACAATCGGTAACGGAAGATTTTAATGCTTTGGAACGGCATAAAAATATCACCGCTCTCGATTACGTTGTTTTAGATGAAAACGGCAGTCTTTTGTATAAAACAAAATCCGGACTTTCCGAAAGCGTAAATGCGGCAATCACGCATAGAGATACAATACTCGATATTACAATAGGGGGTAGCGCAGTCGGCAAGGTCATAATTTTCAACGACGGTGCACTTTCGCTACAATCGCAAAAGCGGACGGCAATTATCGTTTTGTCGGTTGCAATAGCCGTTCAGGGCGGAATACTTATCGTATACGCCGTATATATGCACTTTACGATGATACGCCCGTTCCGCAAGCTCGAAGGTTTTGCCGAGCGCGTTGCCGACGGCAATTTGGATATTCCGCTTGAAATGGATAGAAAAAATGTTTTCGGTGCATTTACCGAGAGCTTTGATATTATGCGCACGGAACTCAAAAATGCGCGCATAGCGGAAGCGACGGCAAATGCGAGCAAGAAGGAACTGGTAGCAAAACTTTCCCACGATATTAAAACGCCGATTGCAAGTATCAAAGCCGTTTCCGAAGTCGGGCTTGCGGTTGCCGCTAATGAAAAAGATAAAGCAAATTACACGCAGATAATAGGCAAAGCCGATCAGATAAACTCTCTCGTTACAAATCTGTTTACGGCAACGCTCGAGGAACTGCAAAAGCTTACCGTCACTCCTACGAACATAGAAAGCAGTAGGGTAAAAACTATGCTTGAATATGCGGACTATCTGCACCGTGCAACTATTCCCGATATTCCCGAATGTTTGGTGTATGCCGACGGTTTGCGCGTACAACAGGTGTTCGATAATATCTTTGCCAACTCTTACAAGTACGCAAAGACGGATATAATCGTAACAGTACAAAATACCGGCAACTATATCAACGTAAGCATAGAAGATTTCGGCGGCGGCGTGCCGGCGGAAGAATTGCTTACCCTTAAAGAAAAATTCAAACGCGGAAGCAATGCAAAAAATACCGAAGGCGCAGGACTTGGGTTGTATATTTCCGACTATT
>CATKFJ010000307.1 GCA_949747725.1 uncultured bacterium | reverse complement strand
TGCAAGGCGTCGAGCGTGGCTTGACCCATATTGCCCGTTATTCCGGTTATTGATATCGTCATTTGTTTATCCTTTATAAATAGATCCGATCGTTTTATTTTCGGTCGCACCGTTCGGTACGGAGATCGGGCTGTCGTTTATTTTTCGCGCGGCGCGGGGAGCATGGGCGTTTGCGAATCGCGTATGACTTGTTTGTAAACTTTGCTCGGGCGCGCAAGGTCCGCAATGAGCGGCATGCGCCAGGCAAACGGGACAAGCTCGTCCGCACGTCCTACCCATGCGACGTCGGACACAGGGCGGATATGCTTGCGCTCGACTGTTCTGTGCGATACCGTGTTCGCGACAGCCGCCGTTTCGAGTTCTACCGTGCTCGGTTCGGGCTTTTTCGGTTTGCGGCGTTCTTCGGACGTTTTGCGCGTACGCGTGCGGACTGCCGTGCCGTCCGTAGTACGCGATACCGCCGACGTTTTTTCGGTAAGCCTGCCTTTGGCTTCGAGATATACTTCGGCTTTGGTTTTCGGCAATACGACTTCCGGCACCTGATCGACGGTGACTACCGACGCAGTTGCGCTCTTTTTCTTTTTCGATTTGGTCTTGCCTATGTCGTACTTGGGTTCGTACTCCATTTCCGGCACAACTACATCGTTTAAAATTCGTTCGATGTCTTTTGCCATAAAACTTGAGCGTTTGAAGGTTTGGGTTGCGGTCTATGCCGATCCGTGCGTTACTCGGCGTTGTGGATTTGCGCGTCGAACTCCGAAAACTTGTTCTTGTTCTTATTGAGTATGAACTTGAGTTTTTGTATATCGTCCTTAGCGACGCGGAACGGGGTCGTTATATTCCTGAGCGTCGAAAAAGTGCCTTTATCGGACGACAGAACAAGCGTGCCGCGCTCTTCGTCGATTATATAGTCTCGGACCTGATGCCAATCGAGCATGTCGAAATTGGTATACACGCCTTTATCTACGACCGCGTTCTTGCTTATGCCGAGCATGATTATAAACGCTTCGGCTGCAATCATGACTATCAGCACGAACATCAACGCGATGTTGGCGTGCAGTCGGTTTACGCCGAACAGTCTGGCAAACTCGAGTACGATCGGCGCGCTCGGGTCGGACATTTGCATGATGCAATAGAATATCAAAAACCCCACGATCACCGCAAACACCCAATACATTACTTTGCGCGTTTTCAGTTCTACTAAGTTGATCGAATGGTAAAGCTTGATCTGCCGCATTATAAGTTTGACGAGCTTTTCTATAAGCGCC
>CATKFJ010000306.1 GCA_949747725.1 uncultured bacterium | reverse complement strand
GGATTGTCGCGAAAGTTTGCAGCGATAAAAGTAATGGAGAACGACTCGGATATAATATTGCGTTTGAATACGGGTATAACGCATGTCGATAAGCGCGACGTCGATAAACCGGCGGTATTAAGATACGCCTACATCGACAAAACGCTTAAAGGAATATCCGTCGGCGGTAATTCAAATGATCGAACTTTGAAAATAGACAGATTGGCGCTCGGCAAGCTTGCGCTGCCCATATTTTTTATAGTAATGACTGCCGTATTCGTTTTAACCTTCGAGGCGGCGAAACCGCTTTCCGACCTGTTGGGACGATTGATGCAAAAGCTTTCGGTGCCGATAATGAATGCGGACATTCCCGATTGGATAATATCGTTGCTGTGCGACGGCATTATCGCCGGAGCCGGTTCGGTGCTTGCGTTTTTGCCGCAAGTAGTCATTTTGTTTCTGCTTACCGCATTGTTGCAGGACAGCGGTTATATGAGCCGAGTCGCGTTTGTTACGGATGGTTTTTTCAAACGTTTCGGGCTTAGCGGCAGAGCCGCGTTTTCGGTCGTTCTCGGACTCGGCTGTTCTGCGACGGCGGTATTATCCACTCGCGGAATTGCAAGCGAGAGCGAGAGAAAACGGGCGGCATTCATAACTCCGTTTTGTCCGTGCAGCGCTCGGCTTGCAGTGTTTGCCGCTATAGCGGCGTACTTCGAACTTTCCGGCTTTGTAGTTGCGGCAATGTATGTAATAGGTTGCGTAGCCGCGCTTGCGGTGCTGAAAGTAATGACTTTGATGCAAAATAAAAAAACGAAGATGCCCGCGCCGATCATAATGGAAATGCCGCCTTACAGGATACCGAAAGCGCGACGCGTCGCGTCGGTCGTATGGCACAATGCGATCTCGTTCGTCGGGCGGATCGGATCGGTAGTACTTACGGTAAGCATAATATTTTGGGTGTTGTGCAACTTTTCGGTCACCGACGGATTCTGCGGCAGCGTCGACAGCAGTCTTATGAGCAGTTTTGCCGGGTTTATCGCGCCCGTGTTTGCTCCGCTCGGATTCGGTACTTGGCAGGCGGTAGCCGCGTTGATATCGGGAATTGCCGCCAAGGAAACGGTCGTGTCGGTAATAGCGTCGCTCGGCGGTTGGGAAACGGTGCTCGGCGGATCGGTGATCGCGGCGGTATCGTTTATGATATTTACTTGCTTGTACGTTCCGTGCGTAGCTACTGTTTCGGCGGTGCGTTCGGAAGCCGGAACTAAGAGCGCGGTAATGTCTGTTGCAGTCCAAACGGCGGTGGCGTATTCGGCGTCGTTGGTATTCTATCAAGCGGCAAGACTGTATTTGTTTGACACGACGGTGTTTTACGGTGTACTGCTCGGCGGTGTCGGTTTGATAATATCAATAACCGCGATAACACATTTTATATTGAAAATCGGAAGAAAGAAACGATGGGAAAAAAGCTTGAATTTACAATAGAAAAGAGCGAGCGTATATCGGCGTTCTTGGCAAGGTCTGTGCCTATGCTCACGCGTGCCAAAGCCGATCTGCTGATCAAAAGCGGCGAAGTGCGCGTAAACGGCGTGCGTGTCAAAGCAAACGCCGTGCTTAATGTCGGCGATGCCGTAAGAGTGTTTGTCCCCGACGACAGCGTAAAGAACGGGATGAGCGCGCAAACGGTTTACGACGATAATAACATCGTGGTGTTCGACAAACCCAAACGCGTGCCTTATGACGCGTTGCCGTCTATGTACGGAACGCCGCTTTTTGCGGTGCACAGACTCGATACAAATACGACGGGCATAATTGTTTTTGCCAAGACGGAACGCGTGCAGGCGGAGCTTTCGGCGGCGTTTAAGGACAGACGCGTTAATAAGACGTATGAAACGGTAGTGTTTCCGGCGCCTCAAAACGAACGCGCTACGCTTCAGGCATATACAAAACTCATGCCGAGTAAAAATCTTGCGTTGGTGTCCGATACGCCGAAATCCGGCTATAAAACAATGATAACAGAGTACGAGATTTTAAAGCGCGTAGGCGGCGGCGCGCTTTTGCGAGTATATTTACATACGGGCAGAACTCACCAGATACGTGCGCATTTGAGCCATATCGGTTGTCCGATAGTGGGCGAGCATAAGTACGGCATAAAAGGCGTGGCCGCTCCGGTAGGCGCGCCGGACACTCAAATGCTTGCGGCGGTCTGTCTTTCGTTCGACGGTCTCGGAAACGGATTGGAATATCTTAACGGAAAAGTTTTTCAAGTCCCCAATTCGTTCGATCTGAGTTTTTTGGAGCAATAAATTTCGAAATTATCAATTTGGCATAACATTTAAAATGTATTGACAAATACGGACGAATATAGTAAACTAATAATCGATGACGACAAAGGATATCAAAGAAGAGGAGAGAAAAAAGCTCGCGCTTAATATGCATCAGGCGATCGTGATATATACGGTGGAATTTACCGTGTTTATCACTCTTATTGCGCTTATTGTAATGTCGTGCGTATGTTTGGGGGTAAACACGATTGCGGCTATCGTTATGATATGCTACGGTTGTTTACTTACGATAATAGCGTTTGTCGCATGCGGTATGGCTAACTTTGCCATGGTTGATTTTTATCTTGCCACATACCGTTGCAAGCCGTTCAACGTCCGACGTTTGGGCGACACGCTTGCGCGCAGCAATATCACAAAGATATTTCTTATCAGTTTAAAACGCACGGTCATCGCATTCCTTTTGTTGCTGTGTTTTATCGTCCCCGGCGTTATATATCTGATACGCACGTCAATGGCTAACTACTTGTTAATAGCAAATCCCAAAATGAAAGCGTCTTCGGTGCTTTCGGCGTCAAACAAGATAATGGGCGGAAAGACAGGCGCATATTTTGCGTTATGTATGTCCATGTTCGGATGGTACGTTTTGGGATTGTTTACGCTCGGATTGGGATTTATTTTTATTTCGCCGTATATAAACCTCGTAAAAGCGGTTTACTATAAGCGTAATCTTCAGGGCGATAAAACGGTGTACGCGATAGAATCTCAACCGGTGTCGCCGCAGGTCGTGCAGAACGGCGGAGCCGCCGTCGTCAATACGCCGTCACAAAACCAAGAACCGCCATCCGTCATAAAAGTCGGTCAGGCGGTAGCGGTAGAGGCTGTTACGGCGCCTATAGATACGCTTGCCGAAGAGGATGCGGCGGATCTGAACGCCGCCATGCGCGATTTCGGGTCGCAGCCGGAAGTCAAACCGATGCCCGAAGTTCAGGAAGTGCCTATCGCGCCGCCGACAAAAAAAGCCAAGGACGAGCCTGTAATAGTTCAGCCGATCGTGCAGGTACAGCCCGAGCCCGATAATTCTTCGCCGAAGAGCATAGACGACAGCAATATACTCGAATCGGAACGTATCCTTTCCGCAGAGGAGATCGATGCGTCTGCCGCTGTAAAAGAGCAGGCGATAGCAAATATGTATTCGAATTCGGGACCGCAGCCGTCGGCGGTAAATTATTTCGCCAACGCGAAAAAGCAAAATCCAAACGACTTCGTTACGTGCGAAGTGGATATCGACGGAGCGGATAATAATACGCAGATCGTCGAGAATATAAACGGCAATGCGCACGTTTCCGCAGTCGGTACGGAGAAATCGGATAGCGCGAGCGACGATATAGTTATAAGCGATAGCGAGTTCGAGGCGTTTTTGCGCGAATTCGATAACGTGCCGAACGTCGCGCCCGAATTTCCGTTAAAACGCAGTTCTTCTGCCGATAATAACGGTAAAGCTTCAACTGCGCGCGGCGGTAACGAACACCGAGTGCCGGAACGTCAATCGGCGCGAGCGAGCGAAAACGGCGCGCCGCATACGGACCGTGCGGAGCGGTTGCGTATAGAACGAGAACGAAAAAATCTTAATAATAAGTAGGGCATCTTGAAACAAAAACGAAATTACTCATTGACCGCCAAAGAGCGCAAAGCAAAGCGCATGGCGGCTGAAAATAAAGCGGCAAGAAAGATCGTAAGTGCGGACAACAAGAGCGCCGCGCGTGCCGTCGCGTCGCGCGAGGACGCCGAAAAGGCAATGGTCATGTCGCAGAAACGATCGCGACTCAACGCAATCGTCGTCGGCGGCGTTACGTGTCTTGCGATTTTGATTTTGGTTATCGCACTCATCGTACCGGCTATAATGTTTGCCGTCAATCCGTATCGCAGTTACGGCAAGGAGGTCGCGCGGTTCGACTTGTCGAACGGCATGACGCTCGAGTATGAGATAGACGAAGACGAGTACGATAACGCCGCAACGAATTTCATATTCCTTGCAAAAAACAAATTTTTCGACAACACGGTATTTTACGACGCACAGAACGGTTGGCTGAGGTTCGGCGGATACGAGGCGCAGCCCCAAACTAACGCGTCAAGCGATTTTTCGCGTACGCATCATCGCGGCGATAGCCTTGCCTATTGCGAAAGCTTTTCGGCGCTTCCGTCGGATCGGTTCGACAGAGCAACTTATAAGTTCGGTTACAGATTGCGCGCGGACAGCGGCGGTACGGATTCGAGGTTGACCGATAAGGTAGGCACGCTTACTTATAGGTACGGCGACACGTCTACCGAGTTTCAGTTCAATTACGGGCTTACCAACGACGAAACAGTGTCGGGTGATATGAGCGATATTCAGTGCACTATGGTCGGACAAGCGTTAAACGACGAAACGATATCCAACATTAAATCTATCGCGTCGCTTGCAAGCGCAAATACTTCTATAACTTCGGGATATAAGTGGCGACCGCCCACCCCCGATATTATGATAAAATCCGTGCGGCTGTATAATCTCGATAATTCGAAATGGAAGAATTTCGACTTTATTTCGTACATGAGCGGTAACGACAAATCGGGTAGTCGACGTTATACGTCTTGGATAGTTAAGGTATAAAGCTTAAATGAAAAGTACGGCAAACAGTCGTACTTTTTTGTTTGTATAAACTGCCGACAAACGGTCTATAATCAAAATGTATGATCATAGGACTTGTATTATTGGGCTTAGTTGCCGTATTGTTGTTTTTCGGTGTTGCCGAACGCGTGTTTAAAAGTTTCGGCGTCGCGTATTGGTTGGCGTTCGTTATAGTAGGCTTGCTTATAGGCTGTGCGTTTATCCCTTCGTTTAAGATCGGATCGGTAGTGTTTAACGTGGCTGGATTTATAGCGCCGCTTTTGTTTGCCGCAGTGTTCTTTTTTATTACTTGGCGTACGCGCGAAACATTGCATGCGCTTGCCACTACATCCGTCGTCGCGGCTATGTTTATAGCCGTACAGTTATTGTTGGGACCTATTACAAACGACACGGTAACCGTTATAATAAGCGGATTTTTATGCGGCGCAATAGGCTATTTGGTGGGTAAAACCAAGCTTGCGGCGCTTGCGGCGGTGTTTTTGGGTATGCCTATAGGCGAAGTTGTAGCATCTGCCGTAAGTATGCGAGTGTACGGAACGCCTATGGAATTCGGCACTCCGGCTACGTTCGACGCCGTTATACTTGCCGCGGTATTTTCGGTAGTTCTTTTCGAATCTATAGCTGCCATAAAGCGCACAATGAACGCCAAGGCGCGCAATAAAGCCGCAACACAGGCGGAGATCGCGGAGGAGTTCGACCCCGACGAATACAAAAAGTATTTCGACGAATGAATATTTACGTGAGTTTCCATACCATTAGATTTTGATTAAATTAAACGGATTTTGTTTACAATCGCGCGTGATTATGGTATAATCGCGGTGTATGAAACCTACCGTCGCTATAGTGGGACGACCCAATGTCGGCAAGTCCACGTTGATAAACAGAATAAGCGGAAAGCGCGTGGCTATCGTTGACGATATGCCCGGCGTTACGCGTGACAGACTTTATGCCGACTGCGAGTGGTGCGGTAAGGAATTTACGCTTATCGATACGGGCGGTATCGACGAGAATGAAGACGACCTTGCGCGTTCCGTAAAACGTCAGGCGTTCGACGCCGTGGAGCTATCCTCCGTTGTCGTATTCGTAGTAGATATAAAACAGGGCGTTGTAAACGGCGATCGCGATATTGCCGATATTTTACGCAAAAGCAAAAAACCGATCGTGCTTGCCGTAAACAAAGCCGATTCGGCTAATCGCGACAATGTTTATGATTTTTACGAACTCGGGCTTGGCGAGCCTATGCTTATCTCCGCAGAACACGGTTCGGGCGTGGGCGATCTTCTCGACGTTGTGTGCGAGTCGTTTGCGCGCGCCGACGAGAGCGACGGCGATAAACCGCTTTCGATAGCGCTTGTAGGCAAGCCCAATGTCGGTAAATCGTCGTTGGTAAACAGACTGCTCGGTTATGAGCGCACGATAGTGTCCGATGTTGCGGGCACCACGCGCGACGCGATAGACACGCCGATAACGGTCGGCGGAGTTGACTATACGCTTATCGATACCGCCGGAATGCGAAGAAAGCGCGATATCGCGCCCAATTCGATAGAGCGGTATTCGGTATTGCGCTCGATAGCGGCTATTAAGCGCGCCGACGTAGTTCTTATAGTAGTCGACGCGTCTCAACCATTTACCGAACAGGACG
>CATKFJ010000305.1 GCA_949747725.1 uncultured bacterium | reverse complement strand
TTCGGATTGAGAATTCCGTCGGCAGTAAGACGCTCTGCCACGTTTCGGAAATACACCGTACATTTATTGAGCTTATCGAGATCAAGCCCCGTATCGTACTCAGTGCCCTGAAGCGACGCGACAAGCGATTCTGTTGCGGGCTGACTTGTTCCGTTTCCGAGCGGCGACAGCGCAGTATCTACGATATCGCAACCTGCCTCTATTGCTTTAAGGTTTACCATATCGCCCGTACCGGCAGTATTGTGAGTATGCAAATGTACGGGGATTTTGACCTTGTCCTTAATACGCGAAACAAGCTCGTAAACGGTATACGGCAACAAGAGGTTTGCCATATCTTTTATACAAATTATATCCGCGCCCATACTTTCGAGCTTAACGGCAAGATCTACAAAATAATCGATAGTGTGCACCTTGCTCGTAGTATAGCATAACGCGGCCTCTACGGTTCCGCCGTATTTTTTGGTGCTGTCGATCGCCTGTTTCATATTGCGAATATCGTTAAGAGCATCGAAAATACGAATAACGTCTATACCGTTCTTTATAGACAGTCGGCAAAACTCGTCTACAACGTCATCGGCATAATGCTTGTAACCGAGTATATTCTGACGGCGGAAAAGCATTTGAAGCTTTGTATTGGGTATAGCTTTTCTGAGTACGCGAAGTCTGTCCCACGGGTCCTCATCGAGATAACGCAAGCACGAATCGAACGTCGCTCCACCCCATGCTTCGAGTGCGTAAAACCCCACGTCGTCGAGCATCTTTGCAGCCGGCAACATCTCGTCCGTGCGCATGCGCGTAGCCGCTTGGGATTGATGCGCGTCGCGCAATATTGTTTCCATAATTTTGACTTTAGCCATAATAATCTCCGAAAACTACTTTACTTATCTTTGTACAGATCAAACACCGAATATCGAAAGCAATACGCCTGCAGCAACCGCAGAACCTATAACGCCGGCAACATTCGGACCCATTGCGTGCATTAGCAAATAATTATTCGGGTCTTCCTTTTGCGCTACGGTTTGAGAAACGCGCGCCGCCATAGGAACAGCCGACACTCCGGCGCTGCCTATAAGCGGATTTACTTTGCCACCCGAAATTACGTTGAGCAGTTTTGCCATAAGTATTCCGCCTATCGTCCCCATTAAGAATGCAAACAGACCGAGCACCACTATCTTCAATGTATTTACCGTCAAGAACGTTGTACCGAGAGCTTTAGCTCCGACGCAAACGCCGAGGAATATCGTAATGGTATTCATGAGTCCGTTGCTCGCCGTTTGCGACAGTCTGTCGGTAACCATACATTCTTTAAGCAGGTTTCCGAACATAAGCATACCCAAAAGCGGCAAGCTGTCGGGCAATATAAGACCGCAGACAAGCGTAACGATTATGGGAAAAACTATCTTCTCGCGTTTCGACACGGGACGAAGCTGTTCCATTTTTATGGAACGCTCTTTCTTGGTCGTCAGCAATTTCATAATAGGCGGCTGAATAATGGGTATAAGCGCCATATACGAATATGCGGCGACGGTAATTGCCGGCAGCAAGTCGAACTGCTTAAGCATTGTTGTTACATAAATCGAAGTAGGTCCGTCCGCACCGCCTATTATGGCGGTAGCGGCAGCCTGAGCGCCGTCGAAACCGAGAAGTATCGCGCCGAATAACGTTATGAAAATACCGAGCTGCGCCGCCGCGCCGAGTATAAAGCTCTTGGGGCTTGCGATCAACGGACCGAAATCGGTCATTGCGCCTATACCGAGGAAAACAAGCGGCGGAAAAATAACCCATTCGACGCCCTTTTCCATATAATACAGCAATCCGCCGGGGCTTGTCACGCCATCGGCAGTAACAGGCTCTTTCATAAGTAGCGAATATGCGCCCGGAATATTGACGAACAACATACCGAATCCTATAGGCACAAGCAATAACGGCTCTTTCTTAAGCCCGATACCGACAAACAACAACACGCATGCGATAACAAGCATAACGTAATTTTGCCACTCGGACTGATAAACACCCGTGCTCGACCATAGGTTTTTGAGCATTTCTACGAAATTCATCTATAACACCTTACTTTATATACGCAAGTACCGCGCCCGTTTCCACATTGTCGCCTTTCTTGACGACATAAGTGATAGTTCCGTCGGCGGGAGCGTTT
>CATKFJ010000304.1 GCA_949747725.1 uncultured bacterium | reverse complement strand
CTTTGGCATCTCGCCTCAGGGCTCAGAGGGCACAGCCAGCCATGAGGCGAGATGCCAAAGCTACTTAACGGTGCTGAGGCTCATGCCCTCAGATATCTTCTGTTGGTAGCCATGCAGTGAGAACCAATAACAGGAGATCAACTAACTAGCAAACAGGCGCCGTGCGCACGTTGGGTATGTTATGCGACGCGCGGAGCGCATTGCCGTTGCCGTCGGGAAGGACAAGCAGTACGCGGCTTTCCACTTTGAGCGCTTTAAGCACGGCTGCCATGTTCTTCGTCTTGGGTTCGATGTCGAGCTTATCGAGAACTATGAGGTTGCCGTCCGAAAGCTTAGCGGAGAGCGCGCTCGTGAGCGCGTTCATGCGTACAAGCTTGTTTACTTTTTTGCGGAAAGAACGCGGCTTCGGCGCAAACACCACGCCGCCGCCCTTCCATTGCGGCGCGCGGATAGATCCTTGGCGCGCGTTACCCGTACCTTTTTGACGCCACGGCTTTTTACCGCCGCCCGTCACTTCGGTACGCGTAAGAGTGCTTTTTGTTCCCTGACGGGCGTTAGCCATTTGGGCAACTACCGCCTGATGGATTATCGCTTCATTGTACTCGACGCCGAAAACGCTGTCGTCGAGCTCCATTGTTCCGGCGGAAGTGCCGTCTTGCTTATATATTTTAATAGTAGGCATTTCTATCTAATCTCCTCGACCTTATTTTACCGTCTCTTTAACGGTAACAAGTCCGCCTTTCGGTCCGGGCACGCCGCCGCGGATCAAAAGCACGCCTCTGGCCTTGTCCACTTTAACGACCTTAAGATTTTGGATCGTTACGTTTTCGTGTCCGTACTGACCGGGCATCTTCAAGTTCTTGATACGGCGCGACGGATTGGAGTTCGCACCCGTAGAACCGACGCTGCGGTGAACGGGACCCGTACCGTGCGTCATTTTAAGACGGTGATGGTTCCAGCGTTTAATAACGCCGGTGAAACCGCGACCCTTGGTAACGCCGGAAACGTCTACCATGTCGCCCTCTTCGAACATCGTGCAATCGATGACCTTGCCGACCTCGTAAGAATCGGCGTCGTCGTAACGGAATTCGCGGAGATAGCGCGCGGGTTTGGCTTTTGCTTTCTTATAAAGACCGGCCTCGGGCTTATTGAGCTTGCCCTCTTTGATTTCCTCAAACGCACAAACGACCGCGCTGTACCCGTTCTTTTCCACGGTGCGCGTGTCGACAACCGTCATCGGTCCGCAAAGGACAACGGTAACGGGAATGGCTACGTCGTTTTCGCCGAATATCTGCGTCATGCCGAGCTTTTTACCTAAAATAGCTTTTTTCATTGTATCGGCTCTCCTATTACAGCTTAATCTTGATGTCGACGCCGGCAGGCAGATCGAGACGCATAAGCGAATCGACCGTCTTTCCCGACGGACTGTAAATATCGATCAAACGCGAATAAGTACGAAGCTCGAACTGCTCGCGCGAATCCTTGTGCTTGTGAACGGAGCGCAGTATGGTAACCACCTCTTTCTGCGTGGGCAGCGGAATAGGTCCGCAAACCTTGGAACCCGTCTGCTTGGCGGCGTCGACTATGCGTTGGGCGCTGCTGTCTACGAGTTCATGGTCATACGCTCTCAGCTTGATTCTGATTTTCTGGCTTGACATGTGTTCGTTTCTCCTTGTGTCCGCCTTCGGCGCTAACCCCAACATGTTGTGGAGGCTTTCACGCGCTCGGGCGTGCCGTTTTGTGCGATTTTTTTACGGGGCTTCTCGGCCCCGTTTTACGTCACAAAAATCACCGCGCTATTAGCGCAGCCTAATTATTATATAACAACATTTTCGCCTTGTCAACTGTTTTAACGCCTGTTTCGCAAAAATTTTCAATCGGGTTTTTCGACGCCGTCATAGCTATAATATATAAGGAAAAGGAAATGAACGCCAAATCCGACCGCGCACAAAATAAAATTCCGAATTTTATCGCAAAATCCTTGCCAAATTCGATTTTATCTGTTATAATAGCTGTTGCTATGGCGGCATAGCTCAGCTGGCTAGAGTACTCGGTTCATACCCGATTGGTCACTGGTTCGAATCCAGTTGCCGCTACCAAAAGGCATATAAGGGCGCGTCTTGCGCCCTTTTTGCATGTCTCGGCTTCGGTCACGTACGTCTGTGTACGCTCCCTTGCCTCGCACTT
>CATKFJ010000303.1 GCA_949747725.1 uncultured bacterium | reverse complement strand
CGTGCTTGCGGCACGTGCAAACGGCTTTGACGTAGTAATACGTAGCCTATAACGTGCTAAAACCGAAGCAAATACGACTACGACTGCCTATGCGATTTCGGCTCAACGCTCTTGAGCTGTCGATTTCGGTTTGGATAACGCTTTTACTATATTGTACGCAATCGCCGTCGCGCACAGTAATGCGCAGACGCATGCGCATGCAAACGTGACGATAGAGCGCGACAGGAATACCGTTATGGCAAACATAGCCGCCGAAAGGAGCGCGTAGCGCATTATCCTGTCCTTGTCGAGCGCGTGTTTCTATGCGGCAAAACGGCGCTTTTGCGGTTTTTTGAACCGCGTTTCGGGCAGTGCGTCGAGCGACGCAAACAGTTTATACGCGTTTTCGCCGTGTACGGTTGTGACTTTCATATCGGCAGTGTTTACCGTAGAAGACGGCGGAGTTTTGCAAACGATAACGAGTTTTTTAGCGCCGTAGTGCGCGGCTTTGGATATCATGCGCGCCACTTCTTCGGCATCTGGGCGCGTAAACTTGCAGAAAGCCGCGGTGTTGTTTATATAAACGCCTTTGCCGTGTATAACGGGTTGTGCGCCGACCGATCGCAGTCCCTTGCATAACAGCCGCGCGTGTGCGCGTTCATCAGAAAACATCAGTGCGTAAAACATGTCTTCGGCAGCGTCCGAGAGCTTTTGGCGGTTTTCGGTTTTTTTGGTTTTGAGCGTCAGCAACAGGCATGCGCAAGCCGTTACGGACAGCGCCGAAAACACGGCGAGATCGAGCGGAGCGTAATATCTCATAACGGCGACGGCGGCGATGAATATAAGACACGCGCCCAGCGAATAATCGACAAATTTAGCAAACTTGCTTTTCATGCTTGAAATTATTGTCAAGGTGTGTTAGAATTATACCGATATATATTTGCGCGCCACGATGCGGCGCATATCGAACAGAGGAACTTCAGTGGACAAACAGACAAAGATCTTACAACCTACGGATGCCGATATCATGCGCTGCGCGTCAGAACTGACGGTAGGCGAGCTTGTGGCGTTTCCGACGGAAACGGTGTACGCGCTCGGCGCGGTCGCTACTGACGCCGCCGCGGTAAAGCGCGTGTTCAAGGTAAAGGGCAGACCGCTCGACCGTCCGCTTATAGTGGCTGTCGCCAAAAAGTCGGATATAAGCAAGGTGGTAAAAAACATAACGCCCAATGCGCAAGCGCTTATCGATAAATTTATGCCGGGCGCGCTCACGCTGTTGTTCGATCGCGCCGATTGTATTCCAGACGTCGTTACTTCGGGCGGACAATCGGTAGCCGTGCGTATTCCCGATAATCCAATCGCGTTGAAACTGATAGAGCTGACGCATAAGCCGGTGGTCGTGCCGAGCGCCAATACTTCGGACAAGCCGAGTCCCACTCTTGCGTCGCATGTTTACGACGATCTTAACGGCAAGATAAAATACATTATAGACGGCGGTCCGTCGGACATAGGTATAGAATCGACTATTGTAGACGCGCGAGTTGTTCCGCCCGTTGTCCTGCGAGTCGGCGGCGTTACCGTCGAACAGATAGAAAGCGTGGTAGGTCCCGTGGTTTCGGTGCGTGAACAGGTGCGGAGCGTTTCGCTGTACAT
>CATKFJ010000302.1 GCA_949747725.1 uncultured bacterium | reverse complement strand
CTCGGCAGACGCTTCGGAAATTTCGCCGTCGGCAGCGGTCTCTTTCTTTTCCTCGGGTTTTTGGGCGGCGGTAGGCGAGGATATGCCGATTACGTTTGTCACGGGCAATGCAAACGCGATCCCTTGTCCGGCTGTTTTAAGCCCGGCAGCTTGATATATGGCGTGAAGAACGTCGTTTTTGATGTCGGACGGAACGAGGATCATTACCATTTCTTTATCGGGCTGAACGGAGATATGGAAAAATTCTTCCGCTTCTTTGTTGGCGGTGCCGCGTCCGTGCAATACCGTGCCGCCGCGCGCGCCTTTATCGCGTGCCGCGTCCATAACTACGTCGGTAAAGCCGGTATTCACTATACATATGATAAGTTCGTGGGTCATTTGCCGCTATCCTCCTTGACCGCCATTTTATTATTGCTTAAAAACCCGAATAAAAGCGTGCCTATTACGCTTGACAGCGGAACGGTATAGGCAACGCCCTTGCCGTTCTTGATCGTGCGGAATTTTTCGTCCAACGCCTCGAGCGCGGCCGGCAGTTTGTTTTGCTGTATAACGCTGAATATTACCGTCTTTTCGGAATCGGTAAAACCGAATTTGGAAAGTATGGTAGCGTCGGCTGTGCCGTTGCCGAGCGCTACGAACTGCATGTTTACATCGAACGATTGCAAAAGATCGATAAAAAATTCGCCCTTGCCGCGGTTGACCGTTGTTATAAGCAGTTCCAATCGGTTATCGGTCACGGTATTATTGGACGTTCCGTTCTTTATCGCCTTTATTTTGGCAATGCGACCGGACGTTTTGGATTTAAACTTCGCCGCACGGTCAGTCGCTCGAGTTTTTATTTGTTCTACATGCGATTCGACTTTTTTCTTTGCGTCGGCTTTCTTTCTATTTGCCATAATCAGCCTCCCATGCAAAGTCGATTATCTGTTCGTCGTCGGACGAAAGTATTCGTTTCATTATGATTCTGTTGCGCGCTTTTTCCTTCATAACGGCTTTAAACCCGAGCGCCTGTATGGTGATGAGCGGTATCATGGCGACCATAGCCACCACGCCGAACGCAAGCTCGAGCACGCCGTCGGGCGAAAGCACGGAACATGCGCCTATCGCGAGCGGCAGGATAAAGCCGGACGTCAGCGGACCGCTCGCCACGCCGCCGGAGTCGAACGCGATCGCCGTATACAGTTTAGGCACGAAGAAAGACAGCCCGAGCGAGATAAGATAGCCGGGGATAAGATAGTACAACACGGAAAACTCGTAAATTATGCGGATCATTGACAGCGCTATTGCAAGCCCCACGCCGCCGCACAGCGCAATAAGCATTTCCTTTTTGGTAACGCTGCCGCCCGTCACTTCTTCAACTTGTTTGTTAAGAACATGTATCGCAGGCTCGGCAAGAACTACTACCATGCCGAGCGTAAGTCCGAAAAGAATGAGCGCCGTTTTGTTTTCGGCAAGTTCTTTGCCGAGCTTGAGCCCTACGGGCATGAACCCGACTTTTACCGACGTAAGAAAAACGACAAGCCCGATAAACGTGTAAGCTATACCTATTATTATCTGAATTATTTTCGCTTTGGGCAGCTTGAGTATCGTAAGCTGCAATATTACGAAAAACGCTACAATAAGCGCAAGCGCTATAACTACCTCTTTGCACGTCGCAAGCAATATGGCGCCGAATTCGCTCAGCTCGGACGCGACCGTGTATGTAGGCTCCGAGTATGTAAGTCCGTCGTTTGCCGTCATCGACAGTATCGTAACGGCAAGGATAGGTCCTATCGAGCACAGCGCTACCAAGCCGAAACTGTTTCCGTTGCTGTTTTTGCCGCCGATAGTTGTTGCGATACCTACGCCGAGCGCCATTATGAACGGAACGGTTATCGGTCCCGTGGTGACGCCGCCCGAATCGAAGCACATCGCTATAAAATCGTTTTTACCGCTCTCTATAAGCATTGCGCAAAGCGCGAAAAGCGCCATATAGAAAAACATCAGCATGGACGACAGATCTTTGCGCGCGATTATTTTTATTACGGCTATCAATAGGAACAAGCCTACGCCTACGCCGACCGTCACTATAAGCAAAGTGGAATTCATAACGGCGCTTACCTGTTCGGCAAGCACCGAAAGATCGGGTTCTGCGCCGGTAATAAGCACGCCCATCAAAAAGCAAACCACAAGCAGTACAGCAATTTTTTTGGATTTGGTAAGACCTCCGCCTATATGCTCGCCCATGGGCGTCATGGCAAGGTCCGCGCCGAGATTGAATAATCCTATGCCTATTATCAAAAAAATCGCGCACACCGCAAACGCCCACATTTCGGTCGAGGTGAGCTCGACAAGCGGTGTAGCGGCAAGTATAAGCACGATCGCGGCGACCGGCAATACCGATATAAGAGCTTCGCGTAGTTTTAACAGAACTCTTTTCAAAGATTTGTACCAATCGTTATTTTTATTCATTGTAACATATATATTTTTTTTATGCAAGGAAATATCGCAAAGTAGACGGTGCACGGCAATAAAATCTAATCAAATTTTAATGATTGTCATATAGTATACTAATTTAAACTTTTTATAATGTAAATGCAGTAATGGAACAAGTAAGATGTACAAACTGCGGCAGTACCGCTATAATACCCGACGGTTCGGGAGAATTCTGTAAGTGCGAGGCGTGCGGAAGCACGTTTAACGTGCCGCGTGCGGCTTTGTTTTCCAAAGTCGAGCTTGACCATACCCAAGACATCAGGGCATGGCGCGAGTATCTTGCCAAACAGTTACGGCTTCAGCAGGACAGCAGCAAGGCGCGCGATTACGGCGGCGTTAAGCTTTTTGCGCAAAAAATATTGTCAGTCCTGCCCGACGATTTTTGCGCGCAGTACTATGTTGCGCTTGCCGATCGGTACGACGGCAGCGATGTCGGATTTTTAGAGTTTTTACGTTCGTCGCGGTTTACGGGCGTTACGCCCGACGAGCTGAGAGAAGTGACGGCGTCGCTTGTTTCTACCGTCGAGCCGAAATATCTCGACGCGGTAAAAGAATTCATCGCGCGCGCGTATCCGAGCGCTTATGCCGATTACGACGCCGCGCTCGACCGCAATATAAAATCGTACATACAGAAATTGCGCTATTCCAAGGTGACCGATCGCGACGTGTTTATATGTCACAGGACGGCGGAACCCGATCAGGATATAGCCGACGCCATATGCACTCGACTCGAGGAACGCGGATTGCGGTGTTGGATAGCGCCGCGCAACATTCTTGCCGGATCGCAGAATTACGAACGCGACATACTGAAAGGCGTGGAGAACAGCAAAGTGTTCTTGCTTGTTTCGAGCTTTAAATCCATATATTCGCAGGATTGCGAAATGGAGCTTAAAGCCGCGGTGCTCGAGAATAAAGCGCTATACAGCTACAGGATAGACGATACTCCGTACGACGGCGCGTTCGAGCGCGCACTGTCGCAGGTTCAGTGGTTGGACGCTCAGGACGACCCGTATGCGCATCTCGAACAGCTTGTTATAGATATAAAGGGCATACTTGCGCGCGACGAGCGCGAAAAGAGCGAGCTTGAAGAAAAGCGTATGCTTGCGCGCGAAAAGGAACGCATGCTTGCCGAACAGCGTCGCACAAAAGAGCAGGAGCGACTCGACCGTTTGGAAAAAATAGTCGCAAGCGGCGTGGCGGCAACGGGCGCTGCGCGCTCGGTGTCGTTCGGGTCTAAACTGCGCCGCGCCGAGATAGAAGTGCAGTCGCAAAACTTCAGCCGCGCGGAAAATATAATCGACGGCATACTCGACGAAGATCCGGAATGCGCTCAGGCTTGGTGGCTTTTGATGCTGTGCGATTACAAGCTTGCAGGCGACGAGATGCTGTTGAACAGCGGTAAGGATTTTACCGTTCATCGTTACTATCATAATGCCGTGCGGTTTGCCGACGACGAACCGAATTTCGAACGGCGGCTTAACGACGTTTTAAGCGCGTTTTCGGCTAAGATCGTGCGTAAAGTCAAATCCAAGCTGGACGACGCGCAGCGGCTATATCGCGACGAAGATTTTTCGAGTCTGTCGGAAACGCTCGACGATTGTAGGGACGCGTTCGCCGACGAAGACAGTATGCTGTTTAAAAAGTTTCCCGACGTCGCAAGCACGTATTATTGGCTTAGACTGTGGGCTAAGTACGGACAGACGCCGCTTGTGTGCGTGGAGGATATCACGCGAGAAACCGAGTATAACCTTGCCGTAAAGTATGCGTCGCCGGCGCAGGCTCGGGAATACGCCAATGCGCGCGAAACGGTGGCGCGGAACGCGCAGCTGTTTTTGAGAGAACGCAGCAAAAACAGAACGAACGACTCCAAGCTCAGCGATTATCTTGTCGATAATAAGAACATACTGCCCATAGATACGTATAATTATTATTCGTCCATGCTGTATTTCCGCAAAATGTTGCGCGACGTCAATATGACCGAGGATCAGCTCGGCGCGTCTACCGCGGATATTTCGACAAACGAATATTTCATGCTTGCGCAATCGCTTGCAACCGAAGAACAAAAACGGATATACGACGAACTGCTCGAAAAGATAGAGAACAACCGTGCGGATAAATCGAGGCGCGTCAAAGAGGAAAAAGCGCGCGATGAGCGCGAAACCGTAAAAAAACAGCGCAGGCAAAAAGCGTTTGGGATAGCGCAGGGCGCATGTTCGTTTGTTTTTGCCGGGCTGTGTTGGTTGATGTTCGTTATAGCCGTGATAAACGTGATAGACGGCGTACACGACAACGCCGAAACCATTGATTCGCTGTTGATAACGTGCTTTGTGTTTCGCGTCTTGTGCGACATAGTTATGTTTGCCAACAAACAGAAATATGCCGTTATAATATCTACGATCAATTTGACGATAAGTATCGCAATAATCGTGATAGCGAACTTTGTCGGCAGTTTAACGGACGATATAGAGGTGGAAATAAGTCAAGTCGCTCTTACGGTAATGTCGGTAATAACCATAGTATTGGAAGGTATCAAGCTTTCCAAGCACAACAATAATAAACAAACGGGGAGGTGACCCATGGCGGAATTGGTTAAATTCACAGGTAATAATACGGAATTGTTTTGCCGCGAAAGCGCGGACGAACTTCATGCTAAAGCGCAGGTGATCGTGCCTGAAACGCATACCGTTTTGCTGATAAAAGACGGTGTTGTGTCGGAGGCGTTGGAACCGGGACGGCACGATATTTTCGATACCGAAAACGGGCTGTTTCGGCTTAAAAAGGACAGCGATTGCGCGTCGGTGGATTTTGTGTTCATTTCCAAATCGGCTAAGCTGCCCATGCTTTGGGGAACCGCTTCGCCCATAAGGACGCGCGATCCGCTTACAGGCGTGCCCGTATCGATCGGGATAAACGGCGAACTCGAATTCCGCGTAAAAACGCCCAAACAGTTCTATCTGGAGTTAGTGGGCGCGGACACCGAATACAGCGTGGATAAGCTTAAAAAACGGTTGCTGTCACGGCTCATGAGCGTGGTAGAGCCTGTGGTTTCGGAGATAATGCGAGAGGAGCGTTTGAGCTATACCGAGTTCGGCGAGAAAAAAGTAAAGATTTCGGCGTGCCTGAAGGATAAGATCGGCGATATTTTTTCCGCCGAGTACGGTTTGGAGCTTTGTTCGTTTACTGTAAACGGCGCTATCATTTCTGATGCGGACATAATGGCGATAGAACGCAAACGCGACGAACTCGGAAAAAACGGCAAGGCTTGTCCGATTTGCGGCGCAACGGTAGGACATTCGGCTAAGTTTTGCGCGGAATGCGGCGCGGCGCTCGGCGACAGATTCTGCCCGAACTGCGGAACCAAACTCAATGCCGGAGCTAAGTTCTGCTCGGAGTGCGGAAAGAAACTTTAAACAAGTTACAATATAAAAGGAGATATCATGGGATTTTGTTTTTCCAAGCCGGACAAGAAAGAGCTTCTGAACGACAGCCGCATCCGCGTAGAAGACAATACGCGTATTCTCGAGGTTTGTAAAGAAATAGCTTTGGGCGAAATGAAAGAAAGCGCGGAACGCGTTTACGACGCGGTGCGGTACATGACGCCTTCGGATAAAGTCGGTGCGGCGCAAGCGGACAAAAAGATAAACGCGCTTGCCGGCGATCTTAAGATCGCGTTGTCTAAAGGCAACGACCGCGGAATTATCCAAGCCGAGGAAATAATCAAAGATCTTAACGTAGCGATCGCCGAAAGGAATTCGTACGTAAAGTAAATTCAGCCTCGGGAATTTCTAAAAGGCGTTGCAGCCGATTTTTAATTCCGAACCAAATCACGGAGCTATCATGTTCGGACGAAACAAGTTTAAAAAATTAAAGCGCGAGGACGTTGTAAACGCGATCATCGAGCAGACCAAACAGCAGGAAGAACTCGAAAACGGCATACTCGCAAAGTCTGCCGAAGCGGAGTCGCTTATGGAGCGCGGTCGTAAAGAAAAGAACCGCGACATCAAGCTTTTGTGCGCGAAAAAGATAAGCACGTTACAGGAAGAGATAAAACGCGACACCAAACGCGCGGCGTTTCTACTGTACAATGTAAAACTGCTCGAAAAACTCAAGGCGGCTATCGACGACAATCGTTTTATCGAGAATACTACCAAATTGCCGCTTAATAAGCTGTTGAGCGATCAGAAAGCGCTTGCGGCGTTCCTCGAAAGTTCGGTGCAAAACCGTACTGCCGCGGAAGAAGCGCTTGTGGGCGCAGACGAACTTTTCGGCGCGTACGAACAAGCCGTAGAGTCGGACAACAGTCCTATTTATTCGGCGAATAAGTCGGACGACGAATTGCTCGCTATGTTCGAAATGCAGGAACAGCTCGATTCGGAAATCGAAGCGAATTCGGATACGTGCGCGGTCGAACGTCGGCTCGGCGAACTGCAATCGGAGTAATGCGATGAATAACGAGGACGTTCTTTTACGCAATTTCGACATGCTGTATTCGTCGGCTCAGTCCGCGCAGAACTCGGGGCAGTACAACAAAGCCAAGCGCGACTACTACCGTTCGGCGGAGATAATGACTGAGCTTGCCAAGCTTTCCGGCGAAAAGCTGAAAGCCGCGCGAGTCGAGCGCGCCAAGCGTATTATAGCGATCGCAGACGGTTTGCCCGAGTCCGCGCCCCAAAAGCCCGTAGAACCCGTGCGGTCGCGCGGCACGGAAGCGATATCGGACGGCGAAAGCTGCGCGGCGTTCCGTTCGGCGGAGATCCCCGACGTAACGTTTGACGACGTTATAGGACTTGACGACGCCAAGGACGCAATACGCATAAAAATGATATATCCTATGGAACACGGCGACGTGTATGCCGCGCTCGGTAAGAAGTCGGGCGGCGGCGTTCTTTTATACGGTCCGCCGGGGACGGGCAAGACTATGCTTGCCAAAGCCGCGGCGCACGAGGCCGGCGCGGTGTTCTATGCGGTAAAGTGTTCGGATATCGTCAGCAAATGGGTGGGCGAGTCGGAAAAGAACATCGCCGCGCTTTTCGACGCCGCGCGCGCAAACGACCGCGCGATCATTTTCTTCGACGAGTTGGATTCGCTGTTTTTCAAACGCGGCAGCGACGTGCATAACGACAGACGCGTGAACGAACTGCTCCAACAGATAGACGGGTTTTCGGGAACGAGCTCGGGACTCATGGTGTTGGGCGCGACGAACAATCCGTGGGCGGTGGACGATGCTGCGCTGCGTCCCGGGCGGTTCAGTCAAAAGATATATATTCCGCTTCCGGACGAAAAAGCGCGGCTTGCCATGATAAAGTCCAAGCTTAAAAATACCAAGCTCGACGGCGATATAGACTATTCGGTACTCGCGCTTAGAACGCTCGGTTTTTCGGGCGCGGACGTTGCGGAGCTTGTGGACAGAGCGACCGACGCGCCGCTGCGGCGTTCGCTCGGTTCGGGCGTTATAAGCGGTCTTACCATGCGCGATATAGAGGACGCGTTGGACGGCGTTAAACCGTCCGTGGACGCAACCGTGCTCGAGAAGTTCGAAAGATACGATTGAGCGGTGCGAGAAGCGAAATACGAATTGCGATTCCTTATTATAAATCCCCTTGATTTTTTTATAAAGTAAGTGTATAATATATAAAACAATAAACAACTTGCGGAGAAACCAATTATGGAAATAGCCCAACGTGCAAAATCGATATCGCCGTCGCTGACATTGGAAATAACGGCGCGCGCGAAAAAGATGAAAGCGGACGGCATGCGCGTCGTTTCGTTCGCAGCCGGAGAACCCGATTTCAATACGCCCGAGTATATTATAGAGGCGGGACACGAAGCCCTTAAAAAAGGTCTTACAAAGTACACGCCGGCGGCAGGCACGGTAGAGCTTAGAAACGCTATCTGCCTGAAACTCAAAAACGACAATGCGCTTGACTACGGCGTTACGAACATAGTGGTATCCAACGGTGCGAAACATTCGCTGTTCAATGCGTTCATGGCGATACTCAATCCCGGGGACGAGGTAATTATTCCGTCGCCGTATTGGCTCAGCTATCCCGAGATCGTTAAAATGGCCGGCGGAGTACCCGTGTTCGTTCATACCAAAGCGGAAAACAGTTTTAAGATAACCGCAGAGGAACTCGAACAGGCGATAACGGAAAAGACCAAAGCGTTCATACTTAACAATCCCAACAATCCCACGGGAGCGGTGTATACGCGCAGCGAACTCAATGCGCTCGGCGCGGTGATCGAAAAACACGAAGTGTTTGTCGTTTCGGACGAGATCTACGAAAAATTGACGTACGAGCGTCGGCATCATTCCATAGCGGCGTATTCGGATATTCTTAAAGAGCGCACTATCGTCATCAACGGCATGTCCAAAACGTATTCTATGACGGGCTGGCGTATCGGCTATGCGGCGGCTAACGAACAGATAGCGTCGGCAATGTCGAGCATGCAAAGCCACAGCACGTCCAACAGCAACTCCATTGCGCAGTATGCTTCCGCCGTCGCGCTTTCGGATAAGTTCCACGGCGACGCGTTTTTGGAGGACATGCGTGCAACGTTCGACGCGCGACGCGCGCTCATGATGCTTAGACTGCACAGGCTCGGACTCGAATATATCGAACCGAAAGGCGCGTTTTACGTAATGGTGTCAGTAAAGGGCTTTATGGGCAGAAGTATAGAAGGACAGCGTATCCGTTCGGCTTACGACTTTGCGTCGCTATTGCTCGAACAGGCTCAGGTCGCGGTCATCCCGTGCGAGAGTTTCGGCGCGGACGATTACGTCAGATTGTCTTACGCCGCGTCGGAAAAGGACATCGAACGCGGTTTGGACGCTATCGGCGGATTTTTAGCTCAGCTTATTTGACCTTCGATTTTCAAAGCAGTATAAATTATTATCGGTATTATACGGGTGACCGTTATACAATTATATTTAAAGGAGAACTATTATGATTTCTGTTATCTACGGCGCAAAAGGCAGCGGTAAAACCAAACGTATTATGGACGCGGCAAACGCGGTTGCCGAAAAGGCGAGCGGACAGGTTATCTTTATAACCGACAATTCTCAATCGCTCGGCGTAAACGCAAATGTCAAGTTTATAAACGTTGCGGATTACGGCGTGCGCAATACATACGAACTCAGCGGTTTCCTGAAAGGCATGGTTTCCACCAACTTCGATATACAATACGTGTTTATCGACGGATTGAGCAGACTTTTGGATGTGGAGCCGAGCGCGCTCAAGCCGATATTCGACACGATGGAAAAGCTCGAAAGCGCAGACTTTACGGCTACCGTTTCGGCGGATAAACTGCCCAACTTCCTTCAAAAGTACAATATCGTAAATGACTGATATAAAGTATACATCAACGCGCGATACGTCTGTCGACGTCGACAGCGCGACTGCGGTCATAAACGGAATTTCCGCGGACGGCGGATTGTACGTGCCTAAAACTTTCCCCAAACTTAACGTTTCCGATTTTTTCGGGCTTGATTACGTTAAGCGCGCGGATAAGGTGCTTTCGGAGTTTTTCGGATTCGACACGTCGGGCATTGCAAACGCCGCATATTCGACATTCGACGGAGAGCCGGCGCCTGTCGTAAAACTCGACGATAATCTGTTCGTGCTCGAGCTGTGGCACGGCAGAACGCACGCGTTCAAGGATATGGCGCTGTCCGTCTTGCCGCACTTGCTTGTTCGCGCCAAGGCGGATAAGGGCGAAAGCGCAGAAACGCTCGTACTTGTAGCAACAAGCGGCGATACGGGAAAAGCCGCGCTCGAAGGGTTTAAGGATGTAGCCGGCACGCAAGTGTGCGTGTTTTATCCTACGGACGGCGTGAGCAAAGTGCAAAAGCTCGCTATGCAGACGCAGGGCGGCGATAATGTATGTTCGGTGGGGATCACCGGTAATTTCGACGACGCGCAGACAGCCGTAAAGGCGGCGTTTTCGGACGAAAGTTTAAAGACCGCGCTCAAGGCGAATAATATTTCCATGTCATCCGCCAATTCGATCAATATCGGTCGGCTTGTGCCGCAGATAGCGTATTATTTTTCCGCATACGCCGATCTTGTAGACAGCGGCGAGATAAAAAACGGCGAAGAGATAGATTTCGTAGTCCCCACAGGTAATTTCGGAAATATTTTGGCGGGATACTACGCCAAAAAAATGGGATTGCCCGTAAATAAGCTTGTTTGCGCGTCCAATAAAAACAACATTCTTTTCGACTTTATAACAACGGGCGCATACGATACCAACCGTGAATTTTTCAAGACCGAAAGTCAGTCGATGGACATTCTTGTTTCGAGCAATCTCGAAAGATTGCTGTTCGAGATGAGCGGCGGCGACGCTCGGCTTACGGCGCAGCGTATGGCGGAGCTTAAAAGTACGGGCAGGTATAACGTAAGCGCGGAAGAGATCGAGCGTATACGCGATATATTCGCTTGCGATTATGCCGACGACGAGGTTGCCGAGGACGCTATTGCCGATATGTTCGACGAGTACGGTTACCTTATCGATACTCATACGGCTACGGCGTACGCGGCGGCGCGGCGCAGAGAGTTTTTGCGCCCTACGGTGGTAGTTTCCACCGCCAATCCGTATAAGTTCGCGCCGGCGGTTATGTCTGCGCTCGGCGAGAACGTGAGCGGCGAGGCGACCGAAAAAATGCTCTGCGATATGGAAGAGCTTACTGCAATGGACGCGCCCGACTCCTTAAAGGAAGTTTTCGACGCAGAGGTAAGATTTAACGACGTTATATCTCCGTCGGGGATAATCGGATACGTCAAAGAAAAATACGGTAATAAGTAAAAGGTAGACAACATGGAAAATCAACTCGAACAACAAAGCGAAAAACGCAAGCGAGTGTTTTCGGCTATCAAGCCGACGGGTAATCCGACGCTCGGAAACTATATCGGCGCAATGCGGCAATGGCCTGCAATGTCCGACGAGTTCGATTGTATTTATGCGGTTGCCGATCTTCATGCCATAACCGTTGCCATAGAACCCAAAGAGCTGCGCGAAAACACCAAACGTATGTTCGCGCTTTTGATAGCGCTCGGCATAGAACCCGAAAAGAATTTGCTGTTTGTGCAGTCGCATGTTACGGCGCACGCCGAACTGTGCTGGCTGCTCAATAATTACACGATGTTCGGCGAAGGTCGGCGCATGACGCAGTTCAAGGAAAAGAGCCAAAAAGCTCCCGAGAACGTAAACGTCGGGCTGTTCGATTATCCCGTATTGATGGCGGCGGATATCCTGCTTTACCAAACGGATATCGTTCCCGTCGGCGAGGATCAGTTGCAACACGTAGAGCTTTGCCGTACAATCGCCAATCGGTTTAACAACAGATACAGTCCTACGTTCGCCGTGCCCGAGGGCAGAGTTCCCAAGGTAGGCAAGCGCATTTATTCGCTTTCCGATCCGACGGCGAAAATGGGCAAGAGCGACGGTAACGCCGACGGTTCGGTGTTTATTCTCGACCGACCCGAGGATATAATGCGCAAGTTTAAGCG
This sequence comes from uncultured bacterium, assembly GCA_949747725.1. Classification (GTDB taxonomy): domain Bacteria; phylum Bacillota; class Clostridia; order Christensenellales; family Pumilibacteraceae; genus Anaerocaecibacter. The sequence goes on along the minus strand of CATKFJ010000302.1, from coordinate 12,139 downwards.
CGCGGTGACCGACTGCGACAACAAGATCGTGGCTGCTAAAGACAAAGCCGGCATAACCAATCTGCTTTCGATTTACGCGTCTGTTCAAAACATGTCGGTCAGGGACGCGGAAAAAGAATTCGAAAACTCCGATTACGCGTCGTTCAAAAAGCGTGTTGGAGAGGCTGTTGTGGAAACGCTCCGCCCCATACGTGAAAAGTACGACAGTTTGCGGCGCGACGATAACGCGCTTGTCGAACTCATGAGAAGCGGTGCGGAGAACGCCCGACGCGTTGCCGTGCGCACGTTGGAAAAAGTTTATAAAAAGATAGGCTTTGTTCGGTTGTAGACAATGTACGGATATATTGTACCTCAAAAATCCACCATGTCGGCAAGCGATTTCGTACTTTACCGCTCCTTCTATTGCGGCGTGTGCTGTGAAACGGGCAGAATGTACGGACAGTTGCCGAGGTTTACTACAAACTACGACTTTGCGTTCCTATCGGCTTTGTTGCACGATTACGGTCAGGCGAATGTGGTGATAGAAGAACGCCCGTGCGTACTCAATCCCAAAAAAAAGGCGATACTGCAATCAAACGAACTGCTGAAACGCATTGCCGCGGCTAACATTATTCTGTGTTATCAGAAAGCCGACGACGGGGTAGTCGACGGCGACGGACTGAAATATCGCGCGCTCAGGCGGATGCTGAGAAAACCGTGCAAGCTCGCGCAGTCGATATGTCCCGAAGTATGGGAGCGCGTAAAGCGTTCGGTAAAGGAACAGTCCGCCGTAGAAAAAAGCAAAACGTCGAGCATAGACCGCGCCGCCGATCCGTTTGCAAGCCTTATGCGCGATCTGCCCGAACTGATATTGGGCGTTCAAACGGATGACAATTTAAAGAGTTTGTGTTATAATGTAGGGAAGTTCGTTTATCTTGCCGATGCGCTCGACGATCTTGTCGACGATCGCAAGCATAAGCGGTACAATCCGTTCCTGCTTTCCATGGGCGAGTTTAAGAACCGCGCATGTTTTATAAAAGCTAACCGCGAGCAGTTGGAATTTATATTCAACGGTATTTGCGGAAGAGCGGAAGAATGTTTTTCGCGCATGCGTTTCACTCAGAGCTATTCGCTCATAAGAAATATAGTGTTCGGCGGTATGCGCTCTAAAGCGAAAGAATTGCTCGATTCGACGAAAAAGCTAAAACCGCCCAGAATATAGTTAAAATAAGCGGAATAGCATATCATAGGTCATGTAAGGAGATATTATGAAAGACCCCTATGCGGTGTTGGGACTCGATAAATCGTCAAGCCCCGAAAAGTTAAAATCCAAATACGAAGAGCTGCACGAAATTTACAGCGAACAGCGTTTTAAATCCGGCGAGGAAGGCAACGAGGGCGCGCGCAAGCTTCAGGAACTCGAAGAGGCGTGGGTCGTAATAAGCGCTAATATCGAGCAGGAAAGCAGAACGTCGGCGTTTGACGGCGATTTCGGCAACGTCGATTCGCTTATCAGACAGGGTAAGTATAACGAGGCGCAGGATATTCTCGATTCCATTCAGGACAGAAAAGGCGAATGGCACTATATGCAAGCCATAGTTTTTTATAAACGCGAATGGTTGACGGAGGCTAAGACTCAGCTCGAAATGGCGCTCCGCGAAGACCCGAACAATCCCAAATACCGTTCGTCGCTCGATAAGCTAAATCTTTCCATGAGCGGCAACGGCGCGCGGAACCAGATGCCCAATAACGGTCAAACGGGAAATTACGGCGGCTATAATAACGGTCAGCCCCCTTACGGAGAAAACGGAAATTATCCGCCGCAACAGCAGCCTGCCGACAATATGGCTAACTGTTTAAGCTCATGCTGCTGCGCGTATTGCTTGACGGACTGTCTGTGCAACGCAATGCGTTGCTGTTAAATATATAAGACATGCGCGCCGCAACCAAAAAACTCACTACTGCCGCGGTTTGCACTGCGTTAGCGGTTATTATGTGTTTGCTTACGGCATACTTGCCGTTAAGCTTTATGCCGTTATATTTAGCGGCATTTTGCATATTTTTGGCATGCAAGCGCGGCAGTCTGCCGTACGGTATTCTTTGCGCGCTTGCGTCGGTAGGGCTTATGTTTTTAATGAGCGGACTATCGGTCAAATGGCTTACTTTTGTCGTTATTTTTGCGCCGTACGGAATATTGACCTATTTTTTGCAACGCTTTTCGTATTTTAAACCGAAGTTCGCCGCGTTAAGGGCGTTGATTGCGATATTGTATTTTAACGCAATGTTCGGAGTATTGTACGCGATAGTGATAAATGTGGTTTCGGTGGGGATAGACGGCATGAATTTAGCGGAATGGGCTGCGAGATTGGGCGGATATCCCGTGCTCGCGGTAGTTATGACGGTAATACTGTTGCCGCTCGATATTATATTTGCTTCGCTCGCGACGGTCGTACTTAAAAAAATCCCTGCGCCCGTAACGCGCCGCGATACGGACAAGTCGTCAGCCGCACCAATAACCGACGCGGCGGTCGAAGCTCGGAGCGAAAAGAAATACGACGACGTGTTCGGGTATGAAATAATCGATAAAGACGGGAGTGATAAATCATAAGGAATCGCAACGGGCTATCTAACGCTTTTCTTATTTTTTATTGACAACCGTTGTCGAATTTGGTAATATTGTGTAGACATTACGTTATAACTATTAAGGAGGACTTGTATGAATAAAGTTAAGATCATTACCGATTCTTGTTCGGATATGGGCAAGGATCTGCGCGGTCAATACGACATCGACTATGTGCGCATGTCAGTCAATTGGAGCGGCGAGGAAAAGCCGGCGTCAACGGATTGGGATATTTATACGGTAAAAGAATTTTACGACGCTATGCGTTCGGGCATAAGGATAACTACCAATCAGGTTGCCGTAAGCGAATTCGAAAACGTGTTCGGCAAATACTTGGACGACGGATACGACATTGTTTACGTCGCTTGTTCGTCAGCACTGTCGGGGTCTTATAACGTCGGACAGGTAGTAGCCAAAAATCTCGAAGAAAAATATTCGGGACATAAAATCGTTTGCGTCGATCCCAAAAATTCGTGCGGCGGCGAACTTCTCGTTGCGTTAAAGGCGGCAGAGCTTGCCGCACAGGGGCTTGACGCCGTTGCGATAGGCGAGCGGCTAAAAGAGTACTCGGTAAACGTTTTGCAGTTTTGCACGGCGGACAGTCTTACATATCTGAAACGCGCCGGCAGAGTAAAAGCGTCGGCGGCGTTTTTCGGTAATTTGTTCGGAATCAAGCCCATTATCATAAGCAACGCCGCAGGCGAAAACGAAGCCGTAAAAAAGGTAAAGGGTACCAAAAACGCGCATGACGAATGCGTAAATCTATTGAAAGCTGCTATAGAAAAAGGTCCCGTGCCGGCGTCCGAGCAGACCGTTATAGTCGTTCACGGCGACTGTCCCGAAGCCGCGAAATACCTTGCCGACAGAGTAAGGGAGCTTATAGACCCGAAGGAAATATACATAAACACCATAGGTCCTATTATCGGCGCGTCGGTAGGCCCGGGCGCAGTAGCCGTATACGGTGTGGGCGATCCGTCTGTCAGGTAGTTCTTTATTATAATATATTAAATATTTAATTCGCTTTAAGGAGCAGCTTACAAATGAGCGCAACCTACAAGCTCGACGGCGCACTTTACGCACGCATGATAAAGAGCGGCGCAGTTAATCTGCGCAATAACGCTCAAACGGTAAACGAGCTTAACGTATTTCCCATACCCGACGGCGATACCGGCGAGAATATGGCACGCACAATGGAGGGCGGTATTGCCGCGCTCGAAAGCGGCGATTTGTCGAGCGTTGCGACGGTATCCGACAAGCTTGCGCGCGGCATGCTTTTATCGGCGCGAGGAAATTCGGGCGTTATACTGTCGCAGTTCTTCGAGGGATTGCGGCGCGGTTTCGATAAGACAGGTATCGCGACCGTAAGCGATATAAAGCGCGCGTTTCGCGCCGCAGTAAAGCAGGCGTACTCGGCGGTCGTTGCGCCCACCGAAGGCACTATCCTTACCGTAATGCGCGAGGCGACAGAAAAAGCGGACGGCGTTTCGGACGACGCGACTGCGGAAGAGTATTTCGAGCTTTTTATCGACGAAATGTATGCGTCGCTCGAGCGTACGCCCGATCTGTTGGCGGTGTTAAAGGAAGCAGGAGTGATAGACAGCGGCGGCGCCGGATTTGTGTACGTCATAGAGGGTATGTTTGCGGCGCTCTGCGGTAAGGCGCACACGTCGGCTGTTGCGGAGCGCGAAACGGCGGCTGTCGCATGCCCCGACGACAAGTTCACCGCGGACAGCGAAATGAAATTCGGATACTGTACCGAGCTTATAGTTCAGCTCACAAACAATAAAACGGACGTCGAGAGCTATGACGTTAAAACGCTTATAGAATATCTCGAGGGCATGGGCGGCGAATCCATTGTTGCGTTCAAGACCGATACGCGCATTAAACTGCATGTCCATACATTCGAGCCTGACAAGGTGATCGCATATTGTCTTACAGTGGGCGAGCTTATAGCGGTAAAAATAGAGAATATGTCCGTTCAGCACACCGAGGCGGTGGTGCGCAATCGGTTCGAGCGTCAAACTCCCAAAAAAGAACGTAATAAATACGCATGCGTTGCGGTTGCGGACGGCGACGGGCTTATAGAGCAGTTCCGTTCGCTCGGTGCGACCGTGGTAGACGGCAAACAGACGATGAATCCGTCGACTATTGATTTTATAAGCGCGTTCGACGCCGTAAATGCCGACGTCATTTTTGTTTTCCCGAACAACGCCAATGTCGTAATGGCGGCGAACCAAGCGGCGGAAATGTACGACCAATCGCGTGTGATAGTTATAAACAGCACGACTCTTGCTCAGGGGTATTCGGCTGTGAGCATGATCGACTATTCGTCGGACAATGCCGAGCAAATAAAAGCGGCGCTCGACGCGGCTGCCGAAAGCGTTGCGACGGGGCTTGTTACGTATTCGATACGCGACTGTCGCATGAGCGGCAAAGATATTAAAAAAGGCGACTTTATGGGGCTTGCCGATAAAACGCTTGTATCGTGCGAAAAGAACGCCGTCGAGGCTGCGTGTAGGCTTATCGACGGTATGGATAAAAAAGATAAGTCGGTCGTAATAGTCATGACGGGCAAGGACGGCAACGAAAGCGATACCCAAAGGATATCCGACTATATAAGACGTAAGTATCCCGAACTCGAGTTTTATTCGTTTGACGGCGGTCAGGATGTTTATTCGTATATATTCGTAGTGGAATAAAAACTTTTCGGTACATAAAAAGCGGCGCAGGTATTTTCTTGCGCCGCTTTTCGATATGCATATATTTTGTTACGGTTTGAAATTGACTTCGGCAACGGTGATCGCACCGCCGCATGACGGGCAGGGCGCGCGCGCAGTCAAACCCTCGAACATATAGCCCATATTTGCGTCGTTTACAAGCGTGAGATCGCTGTTGCATGTATGGCATTTCTGCGCGAAAACATAAGTGCGTTCCTTTTTGTCCTCTACCGAGCGGACCTTTAGATACATGCCCTGCGTAAGTTTTTTGCACTTGCGGCAATAGAATATTGCGTCGAACGCCACAAACCCTTCGCTCGCTACAGCCGTTTCCCACAGCGCCATGCTTTTATTGAGTTTATCTATCTGAACGGGAGTATATTTTTCGTAAATCGCTTTAACGTCGTCTGCGGAAAACAAAGTCAACGACTGACCGCATGCGTCGTAGTTTACCATGGACAGCGCGTCGGCGTTGTTCATCATGAACGACGTGCGTTCCGCCTCGCTCTTGTTTAAGAGCATGCGGTTCACCGCCTCAAGCAGTTTGTCGGCATCGCGTTCGGGCACGTTATCTATGGCATCCTGCAGCGTCGCAATATCGCGCGCTCCTATTGTAAACGAATGTGTTTTTCCGCATTTGGCACATTGGAATGTTACTGTCTTTACCATTTAACGCCTCTGGATTATTATATTTATACGTTTATTATAACACGACCGAAACGATATATCAAGTATTTGAGCCGTTTTTATCGGCGTATTACTATTAAAAACTATCGACAGCACGGCTTGTATTTTGTTGACTTATTTTACGGCAAAATGTATAATAGTCTTGTGGACATGGAACGAGTTGACAGGCTTACACCGTCGGGTCTGGCGTTTATCGGCGATGCGGTGCATACGCTATATATACGCGAACGCGCGATCGCACATTCGGACGTTGTGGTAGGCACCCTTCACACAACTGTGACTAAAATGGTAAACGCTTCCGCGCAGGCAAAGGTATTTGACGAGCTTGTATCGCGCGGCGCGTTCACTGCGGACGAGGCGGATGTTGCGCGGCGAGCAAAAAACGCGCACCTTCATTCCAAAGCGAAAACGGCGTCGTCTACCGATTATCACAAAGCAACTGCGCTCGAAGCGGTGATAGGTTATGTTCATCTGTCGGGCGACAAGGATCGCGAGCATGCTTTGCTCGAGCTGTGCGCGGAGATAGGCGATCGGCTTGCTTAAAACAGTCTATATTCAATATACATACAAAAGGAATACGTTATGCAGGTACAACCCAAAGTAAAACTTATACGCCATACAGCCGATCCCGAAGCGACCGTCGCGCTTGCCGCCAAACTCTGCTATTCGGATAGAGAGCTTGACGATCTTACCGATAATATCATGGCGAGCGATAACGGCGCGTTTATCGACAGGCTTATGGATATGGGACATCATTCTCCTACGGAGCATGCGTCGTTCACTTTTTCGATTGAGGGCGTTTCGCGCGCGTTGCTTGCGCAGATAACCCGTCACCGCGTGGCGTCGTTTTCCGTGCGTTCTCAACGCTACGTGTCCGAGGATTCGTTCAACTATGTGATTCCGCCGGCGATAGAGGAACTCGGCGCGGCGGCGGTTGCGCGGTATAAGGGACAGATGGATACTATTATGGATTGGTACCGCGATTGGCAGAGCGCGCTCGGCAGAGGCGAGAAGTCCAATGAGGACGCGCGGTTTATTTTGCCCAATGCCTGCGAAACGAAAATGATAGTTACAATGAATGCGCGCGAGCTTATGCACTTTTTTTCGCTGCGTTGCTGCAATCGCGCGCAGTGGGAAATACGTAACGTCGCATGGATGATGATGAAAGAGGTTGCCAAAGTAGCGCCCAATCTATTCCGCGACTGCGGTCCGGGGTGCTTGAACGGCAATTGCCCCGAGGGCAAAAAATCGTGCGGCAAAGCCAAAGAAGTCAAGGCGCGAAAAGAAGAGATATTTAAAAAATAAGTATTCGGATTTACGCGATTGTTTGCAACTGCGTATTGTTAAGGTGAGAAAATAAAAATTTTCGGCAAAAACGCCGTTATCGAACGGCTTAAAAACGGCGGCGGATTTATCCGTATAGAAATGCTTTCCGGTCATACTGACGAGCGCGGCGCAAAAATAACGGCGCTTGCAAAGCGCGCCGGCGTGCCGATACGGCTGTGCGACCGCAAAAGCCTCGACCGCGCCGCCGACGGCAATGTTCATCAGGGTTGTATAGGTTATGCTTCGGACTTCGAATATACCGATATAGACGGCATTTTAGCCGTAGCCGAGCAGCGCAATGAGCCGCCGTTTATTATTATTCTCGACGGCATAGAAGATCCGCACAATTTCGGCAGTATATTGCGATCGAGCGAATGCGGCGGCGTGCACGGCGTTGTGATAGGCAAAAACCGTCAGGTAGCCGTAACTGACACCGTAGTCAAAGTAGCCGAGGGCGCTGCGGAATACTTAAAGGTGGCGCGAGTGGTAAATGTGAACGACGCCATTCGTACATTAAAGGAAAAAGGCGTGTGGGTGTTCGCGCTCGATATGGGCGGTGAAAATATCTATGACGCAAACCTGTCGGGCGCGGTCGCGCTTGTGGTGGGTGCGGAAGGCAAGGGCGTGTCGCGGCTTACTAAAGAACTGTGCGACGGCGTGCTGTCGTTGCCTATGCGCGGAAAAATAAACTCGCTCAATGCGTCCGTAGCTGCGGCGCTCGGCATTTATGCGAAGATAAATCGCGATCGAAAATAATAAATTCACTACAGGAGAAATAAAATATTATCATGAGAAAACCCATTATTGCAGGCAACTGGAAAATGAACAAAACGGCGGCGGAATGCCGCGAGCTTATAACCGCGCTTGCGCCCAAGGTGAAGGACGCTGAGTGCGACGTAGTGGTTTGCGTGCCGTTTACCGATATCGCGCTTGCTTCGGAGCTTGTTAAAGGCACAAACATAGCGGTAGGCGCGCAGAATATCGCGTGGGCGGACAGCGGCGCTTTTACGGGCGAGATATCGGCGGCTATGTTAAAAGAGGCGGGCGCAAGCTATGTCATAATCGGACACAGCGAACGCCGTCAGTATTTCGGCGAAACGGACAAGACGGTAAACGCGCGTCTGATACAAGCGCTCAAAAACGGATTGTCCCCCATAGTGTGCGTTGGCGAGCTTCTTGCCGAACGCGAGGGAAATAAGACCGAAGAAGTGTGCCGCACGCAGGTCGTCGGCGCGTTCGAGGGCGTTTCCGCCGCCGACGCGGTTAAAGTAGTTATCGCGTACGAGCCGGTTTGGGCGATAGGTACGGGCAAGACCGCAACCGACGAGCAGGCAAACGAAACTATAGGCTATATTCGGTCTGTCGTAAAAGAGCTTTACGGCGCGAAGATCGCCGACGGTATGCGTATACAATACGGCGGCAGCATGAACGCAAAAAACGTAGTCGGTCTTATGGCACAGCCCGAGATCGACGGCGGACTTATCGGCGGCGCAAGTCTTAAGGCGGACGATTTTGCGGTAATAGTAAACGCCGCACGATAATTCGATTTACCGCGCAGCCGCGCGGCTTACTTAAAATAAAAGTGTACGCTCAAACCGGAAATGTAACAGGGAGGTCATTTTCATTATGAACGCTTTGATTATTCTCGACGGATTCGGAGAGAATCCCAATGATTACGGTAATGCCGTTCTTAAAGCCAAAAAACCGTTTTTCGATTCGCTTATGGCAAAATATCCGCATACGCTTATAAACGCGTCCGGTTATGCCGTTGGACTGCCCGAAGGTCAGATGGGCAACAGCGAAGTAGGACATCTTAATCTCGGCGCAGGAAGAGTAGTGTATCAGGACATTACTACTATCGACGACGCTATAAAAGACGGTTCGTTCAATAATAATATCGCTTTCAATGCCGCTATCGATACGGTAAAGGCAAATAATACCGCGCTTCATCTTGTAGGGCTTTTGAGCAACGGCGGCGTGCACAGCATGAACACTCATCTGTACGCCTTGTTGTCGCTTTGCAAAGCGCGCGGCGTAAAAACTGTCTATGTGCATTGCATTACGGACGGCAGAGACGTTCCGCCCGATTCGGGCATGGCGTTTATTCGCGAACTCGAGGAAAAAATTGCGGAGATAGGCGTGGGCGCTATAGGCACTGTGGTGGGGCGTTATTACTATATGGATCGCGATAACCGTTGGGAACGCGTTGCGCGCGGATACAACGCCGTGTTTGCCGGCGTCGGCAAGCATTTTTCGTCGCCCGACTCGGCTATGGCGTCAAGCTATGCGGCAGGAACTATGGACGAGTTTGTAGAACCCGTAGTCATAGGCGATTATAAAGGAGTAAATGTCGGCGACGCAACGATATTCTTTAAGTTCCGTGCCGACCGTGCGCGTCAGATATCGCGCGCAATTACCGAACCCGAGTTCGATTCTTTCGAGCGTATGGGCGGATATAAACAAATAACGTACGTCGGCATGACTCAGTACGACGTTACGCTCAAAAACATTCTTACGGCGTTCCCTCCGCGCCATCTTAAAAACACGCTCGGCGAGTATCTTGCCGCAAACGGTTTTACTCAAGTGCGCGTCGCCGAAACCGAAAAGTACGCGCACGTAACTTTCTTCTTCAACGGCGGCGTGGAAAAGCCCAACGACAACGAAACGCGCGTATTGGTTGCAAGCCCCAAGGTGGCGACGTACGATCTTCAGCCCGAAATGAGCGCGTACGAGGTGGCCGATAAGGCGGTGGAACAAGCGGAAAGCGGCAAGGACGTGCTTATACTCAACTTCGCCAATTGCGACATGGTAGGACATACGGGCGTGCTGAGCGCCGCGGTGAAAGCCGTAGAGGCTGTTGACGAATGTTTGAAGAAAGTAGTCGAAGCGGTGTGGAGATCGGGCGGTACGGCTATAGTGACGGCAGATCACGGCAATGCCGAGGTCATGCAGTTCGAGAGCGGTTCGCCGTGCACTTCGCATACGACCAATCTCGTGCCGCTTATAGTCGCAGGCGAAAAATACGTGGGCAAAACGCTTAAATCGGGTAAGGCTCTGTGTGACGTCGCGCCTACGCTGCTCGACATTATGGGCGTGAAAAAACCGACCGAGATGACGGGCGAGAGCATTATAAATAAATAAGATATAATATCAAGAACTTTAGATAAAAATCGAAACTTTCGGCGAAGGTCGGGCGTTTCGGTTTTTTGTTTTTATTTTTATATACCTATTGACAAGGATCACGAATGTATGATAATATATATAATGATAAATTGATGTTTCTTTGCGGAGGAAAGTATGAAAAAGTGCGGCAATTGCGGTTATCAAAATCCCGATACTTCGCGGTTTTGCAGTCAGTGCGGAAAGGAGGTAGAAATTCCGGAAGATCGGTTTTGCCCGAATTGCGGCGCTAAGCGTCCCATGCACGGCATATTTTGCAATATGTGCGGCGCTAAATTCGACGAAGCGGAAAGTCAAACTGCTGCCGAACCCGTTGAGCCTTCATGCGCACCCGTAAAGACTGACGCTCGATCGAGCGCGAGCGCGTGGATAAGCAAAACCAAGCGCGGTATCGTTGATTTCGAGAATAAACATTGCGTAATTGTAAATACGTTGATGATCGTGTTTGCGGCAGTGTTTATTCTTATAGCTTTATTGTGTCCTATAAAAATGACATATTCGGATATTTCGCCTTTGTTTGCAAACGACGCAAGCGAAGAAACGGAGTTTGAATTATCCGTTCAGACTGTAGACCAATCTATATGGAAAGTGTTCGGCGCGCTCGGATATTTAAATCTCAATATGTATGATAAAGCGGACGTTAAAAAGATCGACGATATATACAATGACTATAACAAAATAATCAACGATAAAAAGTTGGAAAACGAACTTAAAAAGTGGTATGTGCGCAATCCCGACGCAACTACCGAACAACTGTTCTCTAAAGCCATGGAGCTAATGGCGGCAGAACTTAAAAACATAAATATGTTTGCCTATAATTTAGCCGTAACTACTATAGGCGCAATGGACCATATTTCGGGAGAGGAAATAGAAATAGATATGGCTTACATGCTCGATAATGAACGCTATACTACAATATATGCGCTCGTCATGGCGTTGATAGCCGTATTTATAAGACTTGTTATCGTTGTATTGTCGGCAATATTCATTATTCTTGCCGTTGTCGGAATGTTGCGTAAAAAGAACTGTAAGCTCTTTGCCTATCTTACAAGCATGCTTATCTTGTCCGGCGTCGGGTTGTGCATACTGTCGATCGCCGCGATGCTTGCACCGAGCGATGCGCTTCTTGTCGTAGCCGTAATGTCGGCGATCGCCTTACTTGTCGGCGGTTTGGCAAAAGCGTTTATCGACGGGGCGCCCGTAAAGCATACGGTAAAGCGCGCCGTAGTCGCCGCACTGTCGATTACCGCGTTTTTCTTGCTGTTCGGCAATATTATTAACGTCGTAACTTTTATAGAGAAAGATTTAAAAGAATTAAGCATTACTTTGCATGCACCGCTTGGCGCTACGCTGGAAATGCTGTTTACCGCAAATGTTTTTATTTCGTACGGCGCTACCAAAATTTATTATTCTTATGCTAGCACTGTGAACAGTATAATTACCGCCGCATTGGGCGAAGTAGCTATAGCGCTTGCGTTTATCGCAACGGTCAGATCGTTGCGCGGTCTTGTTTATAAAGCCGATAAGAATTTCAAGTTCGATTTTTTCGCGCTTGCATGCGCTATCGTCCTGTTATTGACAGCCGTTGTTCCTCCCATTGTAGGAGCCGCGGACAAAACGCCGTTCGCAT
>CATKFJ010000301.1 GCA_949747725.1 uncultured bacterium | reverse complement strand
GCGCGAATATATTTTATCGCTGCCTTCCGAGAGCGAAAGCGCCGGATGTTCGCCCAATAAATCCATGTTGGCTTCCCAAAGGCTGGTTACCGTGCCCACATCTTTCCAATAGCCTTTAAACGCATAGGCAAACAGTCTCTTGCCCGCGCCCAGCATCGACGGAATAATATTCTTACCGAAGTCTTTGACAGAATCGGGATTCTTTTCGTCCGCGGTAAGCTCGTCGATAAGCACCTGCATATTATCGGCAGACATATCGTCGTAGTTTTCTTCGCCCTGCGCGCCTTCGTCGTACTGCGCGGCTGCCGAATTATCTTCGATAAGGGCTTGAAGCGACATAAGCTGTTCGGTTATGGTGTCGAGCGATTGCGTGGTACTTTCTATAGCGCCTAAACGTTCGCGAATCTCGGAGATCTCTCCGACAAGCGCGTCACGCGTTTCGCCGTCCATACCGGCAGCTGTCATATTCTCGTCAAGCGTATTGATATGGAATTCTTCCCTTATCCCGTTGACGGTATCTATGATTTCCTGTTTGTTATTGACGCTCGTAACCTCATACTGCTCGAGCTTATCCATAACGTTTCCAAGCTCTTGAAGTATGCCGTCGAGGTTTTCTCCGCCCTGCGCCTCCGTATTAGCTTCGAGTTTTTCGCGAATATATCTGACGTCTTCCGCAGTTGTATCCACCGCGTTGTGAAGAACCGCCAACTCGTCGTTATCGATACTTGCGCCGCTCGCTGCCTGTACGCTTTCCGTAAGCGCATTCACGGCGTCGAGGATAGTAACAACATTGTCGCGTACCAACGCCAAATCGTCTGCCAACGGCATTGTTGCCAGCGTATCGAGTATAGTGTACGTATTGTCGCGCGCCGCAATAAGGTCGTCCGCTTGAGGGAACAACGGCAAAGTATCGAGAAGCGTATTAAGGTCGTCTTTTATCGCCGACAGTTCGTCGTCCGCCAAAGTCGCCTCGCCTTCGTCGATCGACTGTTCGGCGTCGTACTCGGCTTGCTCTGCATCTAACCTGTCAAGCAGCGAGTTGAGCTGATCCGCTATGGGCGTCAATGCGTCGAGCGTTGCGGTTGCCGCGTCGCGTGCCGCAAGGATGTCTTCCGACATCGGGCGCACCGTATCCGAAACGACCGCTAAATTATCGTTTATGTTTGCAAGATTTTCACCGAGCGCCGCTATATTATCGTTAAGACCGACCACACTGTCCTTAACGAGCGTAACGTCGTCGGCAAGATTGGGAAGCAATGTAACGCGTGACGCGATATCGTCGAGATATTCCGCAAACTTCTCGCTGTCCTGCACGGCTGCCGCGCCGTCGGGAATATCGTCCTCGGACATTGCAAGCTCGGCTTGCTCGCGAAGGAATGCTATATCGTCAAGCAGTTTTTGTCTGTCTGTCGCAGCCGCGTCGGCATTGCCGTTTACGTTATCCGTATATGCCGCAACGTCCGCACGGAGCTGTTCTACGGCATCGGCTATGCCGGACGATGCGTCGTTAGCCGCTATAAGATCCTTAATAGCCTGCGTATCCGACAGAATTTCCGCTTTTACGGCTTCCAGACTGTCCGCAGTCAAGCCGTCGCCCGTTTCGCCGATACGGTTGATGATATTCGCTTCCGATTCGATAATTACGTTGGAAAGATCTTCATACAGTTTATCGAACTGCGAATTCATTTCGGCGATAAGCGTGTTCGCCTGCTCGGCAAGCGGCTCCGAAATGTCTATATCGGGCGTGGGATTGAACGCTAAAATATCCGCTCTGATCTCGGGGATCTGCGAAACCAATTCGCTGTACTCTTCCATTCTGCGACGGATATATTCAAGCTCGTCAAGAGTCTTTTGCTTGTCTGCGTCGTCCATTACGGGCGCGTCGACGGCTACGGGTTCCTGTATCTTCTCCGAAATATCGACAAGCTTACCCGAAATATCGAGATAATTGCCGCGAAGCTCTTCGAGCGCCGACGACAGATTTTGAGCAAGTACCGAATCCTTATCTTCGTCATCGTTCTTTTTGTCGTTATCGACGGATACCGACTCGCTTGACGCGATGACGCTTAAATTAAGCTCCGATATCTGCGTTTTGAGTTCGTCTATAGCGGAAAGCAGTTTTTCCGTTGCCTCGCTGTCAAAAGTCTGAACGGGCTGTTGCGGTACTTCCTCCGCTTTTGCTTTTCCCCCGTTGTCTTCCTCTGTTTTTTCGGATTC
>CATKFJ010000300.1 GCA_949747725.1 uncultured bacterium | reverse complement strand
TAGATAAAAAGAAACGTTATCAAGACGTTCAAAGCATGATAAACGGTCTGTACAATCCGCGCGCGCCGCGCAAAGCGGTAACGGCGTCTACCTCGACTCCGACCGCCGCGCCCAAAAAGACCGTAGTCCCCCGTACGTCGGCAGGCGCCGATCAACAGCCCGTATCCGCGCTTAAATCGCCTGCCGCCAAAACGGCAAAAGCGCCGATAACCGCAACGCAATCCGCCACTCCTCGCGCGGCTTCGACGTCAAAATCGACCGCGTCCGTATCGTCGGCGCGCGAATCGACTTCCCGACCGATAACGATCACTTCGGCACGAAGTTCGGGAAATGCGGCGGCTGCTTCGGCAAACAAACGCACAACGCCTATATCGTCAGCCAAATCGACCGCGCCTGCCGCTGCAGAGAAAAAATCCGCAACAAAGCCCACGCCCGTCGCGCCTATAACCGTGGCAAGGACCGCCTCAGGCTCGGGAGCGAGAAGCTCCGTTACCGCGGCTAAATCGAACGCTGCGGACAAGCAAACGGCAACGGAAAAAACTACGCCGCGCGTCGGCTCGACGGCAACCGCGAGGTCGAGCGCAACCGCCGCCAAAGCAACGGCGGCAAAGCCCGAACCCGATACAAAAGATGCGAAAAAAGCGGCGCAGAGCAAAGCAACGGCAGTCAAGCAAGCGGAAGCCGACAAGGCGTCGGGGGCACAGCAGCAAAAATCCGCGGAAGCGGCAAATAAGGCTGCCGAGCAAAAAAAGACAAAGGTCAAAACGTCGGGCGGCTTGTTCTCGAGACTGTTCAAAAAATAAAAACATCCGTATCGAAATCGAAATCCGTATGAGCGCAAGCCCGTACGGATTTTTCAATAAAAAAAGCACTCGTTTGTAACGAATGCTTCAGCAACTGTATTATTATTCGGATTTTTCTTCGGTCTTTTCGGGCGCAAGCGCTTTTAACAGTTCGCGTATTTCGCAAAGGATCTGTTCGGTAGTTTCGGGCTTGTTCGCCTCGGCTTCGGCGGCGGCTTTCGCAGCCTCTTCTTCCTGCTGCTTTTTGACGTGATCTTGCATTTGCTTGTACGTCATGCCCAACGCTTTAAACTCGGCGCGCTGTTCTTTGCTTATCTTGACGCCTTTGTATTTTTTGGAGCCTTCGCGTACCGAATTGATCGCTTTTATTATAAGGAACAGTACGAACGCGGTGATGAGGAAATTGACTATCGCCATTATAAAATCGCCCCAATTGATGTAAACGGACGCGGCGAGATCGATCACCTTAGCGCCGTCCGCGTCGATCGTGTACGCCGGAACAAGCATGGTTATAAGTCCCGACATATCGCCCATCGGAATGGCGTTTATAAGCGGCTTTAAAATACCGTTGACAAGCGCGGTCACTATCGCCGTGAACGCCGCGCCTATGATCATACCTACGGCAAGATCGAGAACACTGCCGCGAGTAATAAACGTTTTAAACTCTTGAAAAAACTTTTTCATGTGTGCTATCCTCCCGAGATATATTCCTCGATAAGTACGAAATTTTATTTATTGGTAAGCCGTTCGAGCTCGTCGTTGAGCTTACGCAAATTCTCGCGCTCGAGATCGATCAGACCCGAAAACGTGCGGAAATACTCGACGTCCTCCGGACTGGGAGTTTCGTGATTAACAAGAGCCTCGATAAACGACGACATAGATCTAATACGCTTTTGTTCGAGCATATCTATTTCGCTTTCGCTTTCCCTGATCGCCTTTTCCAACTCGCTTTTCCTTGACATAAAAATTGCAATCTCCTTACCTGATAATCCATGAAACTTTATGAATAGTTTATCACAGTTCGATAAAAATGTAAAGTATTTGATATTATTTTTTAAGAGTAGTACGGCTATCGATACGGTCAATCGATGGCGCGTATGCACTCAACGGTATTTGCATAATCGGTCTTGAGTTTTTCCAAAAGCGGCAACCATTCGTCGCTGAATTCGGTTTTGCCGCGAAGCGCTTCCGTCATTGCGCTTGCCGTTTCGTACATTCGAGTAATAGACAGATTGGAGCAAACGCCTTTAAGCGTGTGCGCGGCGCGAAACGCCTCTTCTATATTGTGTACGGACATAGCGTCGCAGAGATTGTCGAAACTCTTGTCTTCCGCCACCTTAAGCAGAAATTTCTTGATACGCTCGTCGGTGCGCAGTCGACTCATAACGTCGTCGTAGTTTCCGCCCATCTTCGCATAACATTCTTTAATATCCATAACATCCGCTCCTTGCTGTTATTGTTTGTCTACCTGATCGGCATCCGTATTGCTGTAAAACTTATAAGAATTTTTGCCGCCGTACTTGACCGCATATGCTGCCTGATCCGACATGTGGAACAGCGTATCGTAATCGCCGCAATAATGCTCGGCGCGCGCTACGCCCATACTAACGGATACGTTAAAATCGTCCAACGGCTTGGTAAGGCACTTGAATATACGCGCTACCTGATGCTCCAAACTATCTTTGTATTCCATGAATATTATAAACTCGTCGCCGCCCATTC
>CATKFJ010000299.1 GCA_949747725.1 uncultured bacterium | reverse complement strand
CAACTTCACCGATAAAGCCGCCGTCGCGCAGCTTAAAATAGACCGTAAGCGCATAACGGCAACGGCAAGCGGCACAGTAACGTACGGCGACGCGCTCGAGAGCGGAAGTTTGTCGTACGTGGTCGACGGATTGCTTTACGGGCATAAGGTGACCGAAAACGGATACAAATTCATTCTCGAAAACAATTACGGAAAACTTCAGGCCGGCGGTACGTATTATATAACTCTCGACACCGATGCAAACGGTATCGTAAAAGGTTTAAGCGCCGGTAATAACTACGAGATCGTAGCAAGGAGCGGAATCCTTACCGTCAATAAGCGCCCGGTAACGGTCACTATCGGCAGCCTGTCGGGTTATTACACCGTTACTCCGGATGTTAGCGGAGTTGATTATTCGGTTAGCGGACTTGCCGACGGCGATGATAGATCGGTGCTCGGTATAACGTTCGTTACCACCGCTACGGCGTCGAGCGATGTAGGCGGACAGTATTGGATAAACGCTGACAAATACACTAACGGCAATTACAACGTTACAAATTGGAATCGCGGCGTCTATACGGTTATGCGTCTTGCGATTTCGGTAGAACTTGCCGCGCAAAACGGGATCGTTTACGGTGACGGCGGAATAGTAGGCGCAACGATCGGCGCGGTAAATTGCAATATTGCCGGTGCGGATATAGATAAGATTCTTCGAGATATAAAACTTTCGCTTAGTTATTCGGGTAAAACGTTCGGCAATATCCCGTACACGGGTACTGTCGCGCCTGCCGAAGCCGGCGTATATACGGCTACGCTTGTCGGCATTAGCGACAACTATACGCTTACAAGTTCGGCGTCGGTCGATTTCACTATAGCAAAATACGTTGTGGACGTATCCGCTATCTCGGCGCTTACTCAGCCGTACAGCGGCAAAGCGCTCGCGCCCGTCATCATAGACAAAGTTCACGGCGACGGCATCTATAAGGTGTCGGGCAATACTTTTGTGAATGCCGGCAGCCATGACGTGTGGCTTGAACTTGTCGATCCGAATAATTATCGTTGGAACACCGTTGACGGCGCAATGACTTCCGTCGTGTTCGAAATTGCCAAGATTGCAAACGCGCTTGACGGAGCGATCTCGATCGCGGGTTGGCAGTACGGCGCTTACGACGAGAAGATAAACGCGCCTTTAGCGTCTGTCGTGTCGGGCAGTACGGTCATTTATCAGTATTCCGCCGACGGAGTCAATTACACGACCGTCGTTCCCGAAACGGGCAATGCGGGCAAATACTTTGTGCGCGTATTCGCCGCAGAATGCGAAAACTATCTTGAGTTTATAAGCGAGCCTGTGAGCTTTACGATCGCGCGGTACGAAATAAATACGCCGAAGCTTACTATCGTGACGAGCGGCGACGGTAAAAACGATGTGTATACGGGCAGCGATCTTGCTTCCGCTATCGTAGGATTCGATCCAATGTTCATGCAGATAGCTTATGACGGGAGAATAAACGTTTCCGGCAACAACGTTACGGTATTCGCGCAAGATGCGGATGTTTACAGCGTTACGATCTCGCTGTTCAACTCACGGAATTATTGTTGGAACGATGGCGACGACGATAACGACGGCGCAATAACGCTCGAATGGACTATAGGACGCAAAAAGGTCGCTAAACCTACTGCGGACACGAGCATAAAAATAGTCAACGGCAGCGCTATAGTCTATATTCCCATCGGGTTCGATCCTTCGATCATGGAAATAGATAACAACGAATACAGCTACGGCGGCACGTTCGAGGCAATTATCGGACTGAAAGATACCAAAAACTATGAATGGGCGGACGGCGATGACGGGGAGTTCGGCATCGTTTGGACGATAGTCGGCGCGGATTCCGTGTTTACCGGAATAACGGTCGCTCTCAGCGTTGCGGCAGTCGCTATGGCTGTACTCATGCTTGTTCAGTTCATGCTCAACCGTAAGAGAAGACTCGAAACCGCGTCGGCGATGCAAGATATAGAAAACGTAGAGGCGACGGCGCAAAATGCAGAGCAGAGTTCTGCGGTCGGTAACGATCGCGGCGACGGAGAGGAAGGAGGGATCGAATAGTGAACGGAGTATTTTTAGCCGATTCGATATTTTCTCCGACACAGGTCGGAATAATGGTTGCGGTCGGGATCGTAGTCGGGCTGCTGATAATAGCAAACATAGCGCTTTTCGTCGTCTTCAGACGACGGCGCGAGCGCAAGCTCTGTACGGCGCAGTTGCAGCAAAAGCGCGACATGCTGTTGAGCAAACTGAAAAATATCAAAGACGACGGATCGCTTGACGAGAGTGTGTTGCCGTTTGCGCGGCGTGCCGCCGATTCGGTCGAGGGCGATGACGAAACCGACGACGAAGCGGATATAGACGAGGCGGACGACGACTCGGACAGCGACGATGACGCCGCAAAAGAAGTCACGCAAGAGGAAGGGGATATATCGGCTGCGGATATCTTTGCGGTTGCGGACATGTCGGAATATACGCGGCGTAAGCTCGGCTGCGTCGGCGATGAGTATGACCGCAAGCGTTACTACGTTATGTACAAGCAGGGGTTCGAGGCAAAGCTTACTGCTGCCGACGACGAAGTCAAACAGCGGTATCAAGAGATAATAACCGAGCTGTGGCAGTATAAGGGCGTTAAGCTGAAATCGAGCTTCCGCCAACAGCGCATTTACAGAGGGCGAAAAACGCTCGGTATCATTCTTTTCCGCGGTAAAACTCTATGCTTGGCGCTTGCGCTCGACCCTAAACCGTACGAAGAAACCAAGTATCGCGGCATAGATAAGTCGGATAAAAAACGGTTTGCCAAAACGCCCATGCTTTACAGATTGACTTCTGCGCGCAAAGCGGAAAACGCTAAGTATTTGATCCTTAGGCTTGCCGAAGAAAATACTATACCGATCGACGAGAATGCCGCCGTTCCCGTTTGCGACTTTACTAAGACTACGCCCGACGAGATGTTCGTTGCCGGCATGATACGCATAGTTATTTTGGGAGAAGCGCCGGAAGCCGAACCCGAACCCGAACCCGAGCTTACTGTGGAGGAAACTTTCGACGGCGTGCCGCAAGAGTCGGATGCGGATAGGGAAAAGGACGAAGGCGACGATGATATCGAATTCGATACTCCCGAGGGACGGATGGTGTTCGACCGCAGTTTTGCGGCGAGGATCATTCAGGCGGACGACGCGTTAAAGGCGCGTTATTCGGAACTCAAAAACTATCTGCTCAATTATAAAGGCGTTAAAAACCGCGTCAGTTGGAAGCGCGAAACCTTCTCGATAGGCAGGACGACCGTCGCTACATTCAATGTGCGCGGCAAAACACTGTGTTTGTATCTTGCCGCAGATCCGACGCGGTTCGACAACACCAAATATCACGTGGATAACATGTCCGAAACGGCGAGCCGCAGAAAAACGCCGTTACTGTTCAAGGTGCGAAGCGACAGGCGCACGGCTTACGCCAAACAACTGATAGATATAGTTATGCAGGATCACGGCGCAGTAAAGACCGAACGCCGTCCCGTGGACTATACGTCGCCGTACAGATCTAACGATGCGTTGGTGAAACGCGGTCTGATACGCATTACGCAGTCCGTTGCCAAAAATCCGTTTGCCGCAAACAGCAAAGAAAAAAATATTCGTAAATAGCAAGATCGGCCCTGTCGTAAATATCGAGAGGGCTGTTTCTTTAATTTGCTTGACTTAAAGTGGGGATTTGGTTATAATGTATAATGAATAATTAGGTAAGGAGTTTATCATGCCCAAAGAATATATTATGACTGCCGCAGGCAAACGCGAGCTTGAGGAACGGCTCGAACACATAAAGCTTGTGGAAATGCCGGCTAT
>CATKFJ010000298.1 GCA_949747725.1 uncultured bacterium | reverse complement strand
TATATCGTAAGATGATACCAATATTTTTGACCGTCGTCTTTACCGTTCAACGCAATGTCGAATTCCTGCGGCGCGCCCACTTCTATGTTTTTAAGATCTTCTGCCGTATAATGCGCATCGTCGCTTTCCACCGCGCTCAACAGATTGCGCGCGTCCTTGCGAACAGCCTCCGCATCGATGCCGATTACGCTCTTGACGTTGGAACTGACATACTCCGATTCGAACGTATCGGGCGAGAACATGACAAACATATCGTTGGTGTTGAGCGTAAGCAATTCGAGCAAGTTTTCGCGCGACTTGACTTCGAGCATTTTCTGCTTCATGCGCTGACGGTTATTCATAAACAGTATCGCTATGACGGCAGCCGCCACTACGGCGAAAATGGCCGACATTATAACTATCGTTATCGTTCTGAACTTATTCATGCTGGCGTTCACTTCGGAGGTAGGCACATAGCCGACAAGCATCCAATCGCCGAAACCTACGGGAACGTACGATAAATAATATTCCTCGCCGTGTTCCTCTATAATAACGGTATTGTCCGACTGTTTCCGGTCGGGCGTTTCGGGACTGACCCAATCGTTCGAAATACCGCGGATCGTGCTTTCTGCGACGGATATCGCATGAAGATGATCGAAAATATTATCCACGCGCTCATGCTGCGAATCGGTTTGAAGCAATACGTTTCCGTCCGGCAACGCAATATAGAACTGACCCTTGCCGTTCCACGCCTCGAGCTTTAAAAGATTCAACATGTCGCCGGCGTTGAACGAAATGGCTATCGCGTTGTAATCGAATCCCTTGTACGTTTTAGGCGTGCGTACTTTTACGGCAAACAGCATGTATGAGTTACCCGTTTCGTCGTCCTCGCGCGTGCCGATAACGCCGCCCTTATCTTCGATGATAAGCTCGTGCAGCGATCTGCGGATACGGAACTGTTTATTCTCGCCGTAAATATTTTTGCAGTCTACAAGGTACGGATATT
Organism: uncultured bacterium; assembly: GCA_949747725.1. Lineage (GTDB taxonomy): Bacteria > Bacillota > Clostridia > Christensenellales > Pumilibacteraceae > Anaerocaecibacter. The sequence goes on along the minus strand of CATKFJ010000298.1, from coordinate 295 downwards.
GTGCTTCGCCGGTTTCTTCCTTTATTTCGCCGCCTATAAAATAAAAATTGGTGAAACCCCAAAGCTCGTTATCCTGCTGTTCTTCCATAAACGAAATGAATTCGCGTTCTCTGTCGGCGGCGGCAACAGCGTCGTCGCCGTTCATGATATCGATCGAATTCTCTATGTATTGCTCCCAACTGTACAGCAGCTTGCGATCGTTTTCCACCGCTTGCGAAAAAGTACCGCGCACCTGAGTATATATTTCTTTCAGATGCACTCAACTCTCGTTAAAAATATGTCGGGATGCAAACAT
>CATKFJ010000297.1 GCA_949747725.1 uncultured bacterium | reverse complement strand
GTCCGCTTTCTTCAAGCCGCGGCTGGGCGCGAAAAGCTGAACAAGCGCTTTATCGCCGTCTACTTCGAGCACACGCCCGAGCCGAGCGTCGAGTTCGCCGTGCTGCGTTATTTTAACAAGCTCGTTATACTTGACGCCTTCCACCTGCTCTACGAGCATAAGCGGACCTACGACCTCTTTTATTGTACGGTATTCTTTACGCATTATTCGTCACCTTTTTTGATTTCCGCGAGCTGTCTTATCATTTCGTCGTGAAGCTTGTCAAGCTCTGCGATGTTCTCTTCCTTGACGTATTTCGCTCTGCCTATCTGTTCGCGACACGGCACGGCAAGTATGCCGTCCACGTCCACGCCGCGATCGAGCGCGCGGTTAGCCTGATTGTAGAAATCGACTATGAGCTTGAGCATTTTAAACTGTTTGTCGAGCGACGTATAAGTATCTACTTCGTGGAACGAATTTTGATGCAAATAGTCCTCGCGCACCGATTTCGCCGCCTCCATGGTAAGCTTGTCGCGCGGCGACAGCGCGTCCATACCGACAAGCCGAACGATCTCGTCCAACCGCGCTTCCTCCTGCAACAGCTTGCTTATTTCCATGCGGTATGCATTGAACTGACCGTCGACGTTGCGCGAAAACCATTCGGCAAGTCTGTCGGAATACAGCGAATAGCTTACAAGCCAATCGATCGCCGGGAAATGCCGCTTGTACGCAAGAGCGCTCGACAGCCCCCAATATACCTTTACTATTCTGAGCGTAGCTTGGCTTACCGGCTCGGACATATCTCCTCCGGGAGGCGACACCGCGCCGATAGCCGTAACGGACCCGACAAGATTTTTCGATCCCAAAAGTCGCACCGATCCTGCGCGCTCGTAAAACTCGGCAAGCCTGCTCGAAAGGTACGCCGGATAGCCTTCCTCGCCGGGCATTTCCTGCAAACGTCCGCTCATTTCGCGTAACGCCTCCGCCCAACGCGACGTCGAATCCGCCATGATAGCAACAGAATACCCCATATCGCGGTAGTACTCAGCAATAGTTATGCCCGTATATATACTTGCTTCACGCGCCGCAACGGGCATATCCGAAGTATTGGCTATAAGCACGGTACGTTTCATCAACGGCTGACCTGTTTTGGAATCTATAAGCTCGGGAAATTCGTTAAGAACGTCGGTCATTTCGTTTCCGCGTTCGCCGCAGCCGACATATACGATTATATCCGCGTCGCTCCACTTGGCAAGCGCGTGCTGCAAAACAGTCTTCCCCGAACCGAACGGACCGGGTACGGCAGCCACACCGCCGCGCGCGATCGGGAAAAGCGTGTCGACAACGCGCTGACCGGTGATCAACGGCTCGACGGGCGGAAGCTTTTCGGCGTACGGTCTGCC
>CATKFJ010000296.1 GCA_949747725.1 uncultured bacterium | reverse complement strand
TTGCGTTCTGAGTCCTCTTTGACTTTCTTGAAATATTTATTTGTAATAATATATACTATTTGTTAATTTTATGCAACTGTTTTAACAGGATTTTCACAATTTTTTTTAGTTTTTCGGGATAAATCAATTGCCGGAGCTTTCGTAGCGTTTAATGCCCAAGTGCCAAACGGACAGCGACAGCGTTACGAGTATTACCGCGGCTATCGCGCTCCAAAGCGCCGCCCACCAAATATTAACGCCTGTGATCAAACATTCCACGGGATAGTACAAAAACAGTCCGAACGGGATAACGAAAAACATAATGGACGCAAACGCCTTGCCCATGTACCGCACGGGATACTTGGCGTAATTAGACAGACTGTATATAGTGTTGAGGAAAATTCCGGCGGTCTTTACCCAAAACGCCAGCGACGCAAACAACAACTTTATAGACGAAAAGCAAAACACTCCGAGCACGGCGCACACTATAAGTCCCATAACGCCGCCGAACGTCCATGCGATGCCCGTCTGCGGCGCGAATATGCACATGACCGCAATGCCTACCGCAAACTCGCCGAGCCCGTCCCACTTGAAAGTTTTGGCTACAAACTGATATAGCGGATTGAGCGGACGCGTAAGATATATATCGAGATCGCCGTGTCTTATTGCCCAATACGCAAGTATCCACAGATCGTCCGTAAATATATGGTCTATCGCTTTGGGGATAAGAACGAAACCGAACAAAAACGCAAGCGTAGAAAACGACCACACGCCGAACGCCGGCACCGTTCCCACTATAAGGTATACTGTTGCAAGCGATACCGCTTCGGACACGATAAAGCTTAATATCATAATGATCGAGTCCGCCTTGTACGACAGCGTACTTCTAAGACTCATCGACACGAATTTCGGATACAGTTTTAATTCTTTAAGCATATCACACTATCCTCCGAACACCACGACATGCCGTACCGAGCCTTTATATGCAAAATGCGCTATAACGTTCAGCACGATTATCCAAGCTATAGATACCGCGACAGATATACCCAATTCGCTCCACGGTACCTGACCGAGAAACAGCCGAACGGGCAAACTTACCATTGTCGGAAACGGCGTGTAAAAAAGTATGCTTTGCGCCCATGACGGATATATTGCAAGCGGTATCATCGAACCCGACAAAAACCCTATAAGAACATTGGTCATCGAGCTAACGCCGAACATAGCTTGCGTACGGAACGCCAACTGTCCGAACAAAAACCCTATCGAATCGTACACTAACGCCGACAGCAACGTGACGGGCAAAAACAGTAAAACGTTATACCACACTATGCCCGAAAGCCCGAACGCGCAAAGCGCGACTATCAACCCCATAATTATCATCGGTATGCCGACTATCGCCATACACGCAACAAACGAACCGAGCGACGTAAACCCGAGCTGAAGCCTGTAGTTTATGGGTTTCATAAGGCGCATGCCTATTAGCCCGTAGCGCACGTCGTCGACTATAGTGCCCATCGAATCGGAATTTATCACCTCGAACACTATAGCGGACAGTATAACATACATTAGCATTTGCGGAAACGTATAGCCGCCTATTACGCTTTCGGGCGAAAACTCGTATATCGCCCACCAAAGCAATCCCATAAGCAGCGCGTTTATTACCGCGCCCAAGCACCAAAGCGCCACTCTGCCGCGGTACGCGATTACGGTCTGAATGCCCGACTTTGTGAATATAAAATATTTTTTCAGTCTACCGCGTGCCATCGTTCACTTCGTCCTTTTTAGACCCGTCTGTATCGTCGGCGTTTACTATGGCGTTGCCGTCGATATCGAGGTTTTTATCGGCATAAATCTTTTCTACTACCTGCTCGATGCCCGTTTCCGCTATCTTAACGTCCGCGACGGCGTAATTATTGAACATGAAATTAAGCAACTCGCTCGAATGAAGCTTAAGCGCGTCGATAGTGAAAGTGGTTTTAAGTCCGCCGTCCTCCGCGGCTATCCTGTCGATCGCCGCGCCGAACTTTTCATTCACCGCAGCAACGTCGAGCGGAGAAGGCGTGCTAATTGTTATATCGCGCTTATCGCCGAACATGTGCTTAACGTCGTTAAGCGTGCCGTCGAAAAGTATTTTGCCGTTATCGAGAATGATAACGCGTTCGCACAACAGCTCGATATCGCTCATGGCGTGCGTAGTAAGTATTAGCGTTGTATTGTATTCTTTTTTAAGCGCGTTTA
>CATKFJ010000295.1 GCA_949747725.1 uncultured bacterium | reverse complement strand
GGCGAATACGATTTTGAAGAAAACGTTTTAAGACCTAAGACCTTGGACGGCTATGTCGGGCAGACAAAGGTAAAAGAAAATTTAAAAGTATATATGAATGCCGCAAAGCAGAGAGGCGAAGCTTTAGAGCACGTTCTTTTGTACGGGGCACCCGGTCTTGGTAAGACTACGCTTGCGCATATTATAGCCGCGGAGCTTGGGGTCGAAATAAAAGTTACGAGCGGACCGGGGATAGAGCGTGCGGCTAACCTGGCGTCATTGCTTACCAATCTACAGGAACGCGACGTACTGTTTCTCGACGAGATACACAGGCTTAACCATTCTATAGAAGAAGTGCTGTATCCTGCGATGGAAGATTTTGCGCTGGACATCTCTACAGGCAAGGGCGAAGGCGCTACGTCCATAAGGCTTAATCTAAATAAGTTTACTCTTATAGGCGCTACAACGCGCGCAGGTATGCTTACGGGACCGCTTCGCGACAGGTTCGGAGTTATTTGCAGGCTCGAACCGTATTCAAGCGCCGATCTTGTGCGCATAGTCAAGCGTTCGGCAAAGCTGCTTAAAATTTCGATAAACGACGACGCGGCGCGCGAGCTTGCGTCACGGTCGCGCGGTACGCCGCGTATAGCCAATCGTTTGTTGAAGCGCGTGCGCGATTTTGCTCAAGTGTTTAATCCCGACGGAAATATCGATCTGCCTATCACAGTAAAGGCGCTCAACGATATGGAGATAGACCCGTTGGGGCTTGACTTTAACGATATTAAACTGCTGTCTGCGCTTGTCGAAAAGTTCGACGGCGGGCCGACGGGACTCGATACGCTCGCCGCGGCGATTAACGAAGATGCCGGAACTATAGAGGATGTTATCGAGCCGTATCTTATTCAGCTCGGGTTCATAGCGCGCACTCCGCGAGGCAGAGTAGCGCTTAAAGCCGCATTCAAACATCTGAATGTTCCGTTGCCGCGTAAAACCGCAGAACAGCTGTCGTTTTTGGAGAACACCGATTTGACCGAGTAACATGAATAAAAGCGATTTTTATTATGATCTACCAAAAGAGCAGATCGCTCAAACGCCTATAGAACCGCGAGATTCGTCGCGGTTGCTTGTGTATGACAGAAAAAACGACAGTGTGGAGCATAGGCATTTTTATGATCTTGCCGAGCTTTTGCGCCCCGACGATCTGCTTGTTATAAACAATACAAAAGTGTTGCCGGCGCGCGTGACGGGGGTAAAGAGCGATACGGGTGCGAACATTTCGTTCCTATTGCATAAGCGAATCGATAAAGATACGTGGGAAACTTTATGCCGCCCTGCCAAGCGCGCCAAAGTCGGGACAGAATTGACTTTCGCGCCCGATCTTAAGGGCACGGTTATCGCGGCAGGCGAAGATGGCGCGAGAACGCTCCGATTTGAATATGACGGCGTTTTCGAAGAAATACTTAACCGCATAGGCGAAGTTCCGCTTCCGCATTATATTCACGAATCTTTAAAGAGTATAGACAGATATCAAACGGTGTACGCTCACGACACGGGTTCGTCCGCCGCGCCGACTGCAGGACTGCATTTTACGGACAGACTGATAAACGAGCTTAAAGCCAAGGGCGTCGAATTCGCGGAAGTGCTGTTGCATGTCGGTTTGGGCACGTTCCTGCCTGTCAAGACCGACGACATTCAAGACCATAAAATGCATAGCGAGTTTTATTCCGTATCCGAAAGCTCGGCGAATAAAATAAACGCCGCGCGTAAAGCCGGTAGGCGCGTAATAGCAGTCGGTACAACGTCGGTGCGCGTGCTCGAATCCGCATCTACCGATGACGGTATTGTGCATGCCGGCAGCGGCGATACCGATATATTTATTTATCCGCCATATAGATTTAAAGCAGTCGACGCGCTGATAACCAATTTCCATTTGCCTGAATCCACATTGATAATGCTTGTAAGCGCATTGATAGGCAGAGAGAAAACGCTCGAGCTGTATAACTTGGCGGTGGTTGAAGGGTATAGATTTTTTTCGTTCGGCGACGCCTGTTTCTTTCAATAAACGTCGCAATATTTCGTCAGCCGTCGCTTCGCCCTCGGTCATGTATGTGGGTCAACACTCCCGACGGTCGGCGCTTTGACTTCCTGCTCTGTATGTGTAGGGCTACGGTTGCAAAATAAGGTTAATATCATGACGCAAAATTTTTCTTTTAAAGAAATACATGTATGTAAGCAGACCGG
>CATKFJ010000294.1 GCA_949747725.1 uncultured bacterium | reverse complement strand
AGCACCACCCTGATAAGGTGGGGGTCGGTGGTTCGAGTCCACTCATTCCTACCAAAAGGCATATAAGGGCGCGTCTTGCGCCCTTTTTGCGTGTCTCGGCTTCGGTCACGTACGTCTGTGTACGCTCCCTTGCCTCGCACTTAAAAGAACACAATCCACAACCCTTCTCTGCCTTTTGGAATTTGCCTCTCTTTCGATATTCGTTTTAGGTTGGTTATGCTCTACCACGACAGAGGACGCGAAAGCGTCCTTTTATCGTGGGGGAATGAGTGATAAAGACTATGCGCAACAAATCGGTTACAGCTTATATATTTACATTTTAAGGTATGGGTGTTATACTTAATGCGGAGATATGCGGTATGTTTAGCGATAACCTGAAAAAGTATAGGATCGAAAAAGGCTTTTCTCAAAACGATATTGCCGAAAAACTATTTGTCACGCGTCAGTGCGTATCTAAATGGGAAAACGGCGTTACTCAACCCGATCTGCAAACATTGTCGAACTTAAGCGAATTATTGGGCGTGTCGATAGATGAGCTTATAAAACCGGAGGACGGATCCTCTCATAAAAGATCTCACGATATAAACCGAAATCTTTTTACGGTCAATGCGCTTGTTGCAATATTTTGTTTGATCGCGTTCGTAGTTGTTTGGCGGTTTATGCCGTTGACTATTCCGGCGCATTGGACGCACGGCGAGATAGACCGTTACGGAAGCCGTAATGAGATTTTAATAAACATGATAACGATTATTGTGTTTTTTGTGATCGACATCATTGTGTTTTTTGTATTAAAACATATCAATGGCAAGAGAGTTATATATTTTTCTCATGGAACAGTCGCGTCATTGCCTATAGCGTATTTCATTATAATTGTAGCTGTATATGCCGAATATTTACAGGATATATTGTCGTTTATCACTTGTATAAGCGTCGATTTTATTATGTGTGTATCTGTAGCCATGCACCCAAAAATAAGCAAACAGAATTATCTGTTAGGCGTCAGAACAGTCGAAACGTTAAGCTCGGCGGCGGTTTGGAATAAAACCAATGCGCTTGCTTGTTATCTGTTTGTGGGAACATCGATTGTCATATTGGTTATCGATATGATATTTATATTCGAATTTGCGTATCTATGTTTATTTGCGTATTTAATTCCGACTATAATAGCTATCGTATATTCCAAAACGATTTACAAAAACAACGGATGATGAGTTTATACGCATATCTTAGCTTTGTTTTGCGGCAGGTATTCGCGTAACGATTGACTTTTGGAATAGCGTTGAGTTATACTGTTTAAAACGATCGAAAAATATTTATTTCGGAGTTATTTAATGCAGAACACAACGGTCAAAATAGACAAGCGCGCGGCGCTTATGGTTGCGCACCGCGGACTGAGCGCGATAAATACGGAAAACACTTTGCCTGCATTCGAGTACGCCGGTACGCGCTCGCATTACGGAGTGGAATGCGACGTGCATATTACGAAAGACGGTAAATACGTTATTTTTCACGACGACGACACAGGGCGCTTGTGCGACAAAAAACTCGCGATAGAAGAGAGCGCGTTTGCGGAATTGCGCGCGCTGAAATTCAATGACGATAGGAGCGGCAATCTCTGTATACCCACGCTCGGGGAGTTTTTGGAAATCGTCGCGCAAAGCGGTAAGCACGCTTTTATCGAACTTAAACGCCTCATGCCGGAACGCAATATTCGCGAAATCATTGATATATGCTCCCGAAAATACGATTTGAATAATATCACGTTTATATCGTTTGAGCTTGATAATCTCGTTGCCGTGCGTCGTAAGGATAATAGCGTTTCCGCAATGTACTTAACGTGTGAAATAAACGACGATGTAATAAACGCATTGCTCGCTCACGGACTCGGCTTGGACGTTTATTGGGAACGGCTTACGCCCGAGAATATCGAGCTGTTGCATTCGCACGGTGTTGCCGTCAACTGTTGGACGTGCGACGATAAGACCGTCGCCGAACGTCTCGTCGCGCTCGGGGTGGATTATATAACCACAGATATTTTGGAATAGCGTTCCTAAATTCGGCGCTGTCGTGCAGAGGCGCAGGGGCATTGTCGATCGAACGGCAATATCCGAACAGACTTTAAATGTCCACGATAAACGATTGCATTTCACGCGGCTAAATGATATAATACAAAAGCCCTTATATGTTTGTGCGCGTAAAATCGCGTTAGGGTACAAACGCAATAAATTCAATTTAAGGAGAAATATATAATGT
>CATKFJ010000293.1 GCA_949747725.1 uncultured bacterium | reverse complement strand
TGGGATAAGAGCGCTATGTTTGTCAGGTTCAATAAACAAAGTTTTTATTCGCGACTGCTGAATAAACTCAATTATTGGTCGGCGTCGGAGGACTGATGTTACAACGGATAACTGTACATAACTTGGCGTTGATACGCGATCTCGAAATAGAATTTTCGTCGGAGCTTAATGTTTTTTCGGGCGAGACGGGAGCGGGTAAATCAATTGTCGTGGACTCGCTTATGTTACTTGTCGGCGGTCGGTATGACAAGTCGATGCTTAAGTTCGGTGCGGATAGCGGCTATGTGGAGGGCGTATTCGCTTACGACAACGGCGAACCGCTTGCCGAATACGGCGTGGACTGCGAAGACGGTTTATTTATCGTTTCTCGCAAGTTCTACCGTGACGGGAAGAACGAAATACGTCTTAACGGCAAGCAGATTACGACATCGATGTTGCGTAATATCATGCAGAACTATGTGGATATTTACGGACAAAACGAATATCAATCATTGCTTAAAGTTACCGAGCAGCGTAAAATTCTCGATTATTTCGTCTTTAAAAAAGAAACGGGAAAAACGCTTTTGAATATTCAACGCGAATTGTATGATGAATATAAGAAAACCGTTTCCGATATGAATTCGCTCGGGGACGAAGCGGAGCGTGCGCGCCGCATAGATGTTCTGAAATATCAGATAGACGAGATAGAGGCGGCAGGCATAAAGAAAGACGAAGAAGAAGATCTTGTGGAACGTCGGCATGTTTTAATGTCGTCGGAGCGAATAAAAAACGCGCTTTCCGAATGTTTGCAGGCTCTTGACGAAGGGGATCGCTGTGTAAGCGATACAATGGATGACGCTTTGCGCGCCATGTCCGTACTATCGGCGTTCGGCGATAATTTCGTAGCGCTTTACGATAGACTTAAGTCTGTTTCAATAGAGCTTGACGATATTTCAGAGAGCGTTAGGGACGAGCTTGACGGTATGGGCGACAGCGAAAAGGAATTGGATGAAGTATCGACTCGACTCGATAAGATTCGATCGCTCAAATCCAAGTACGGCGGCTATGACGCGATGCAAAAGTTTTTGGCGTCGGCTCGAGCGGAACTCGAAAAGGCTTCCAACGGCGCGGACGCATACAAAAAACTTCAAAAGCGAGAAAACGAACTCAAGCATAAATTGTATGACAGTTGCAAAAAACTGTCGGAAATGCGCCGTGACGGCGCCGCGGCATTGCAGGCGCGCAT
>CATKFJ010000292.1 GCA_949747725.1 uncultured bacterium | reverse complement strand
TGCCCGTTAGGAAAGTACCGAACGAAATCGCATATTTAAGGTCGGGTCGGAAATATTCCACGTCGATAAGTTCCTGCATGCCTATAAGCGCAAGCATATTGCCGTTGGCGGACAGATATTCGTCGTTAGCCGCGCATTTGCCCTTAGGAAGATATACCGAATAATTTTCGACGTTATCGGACTCGTTGGCAGACCAAAGCGCCGCGCTTTTCTGCGCTATCGCTCCGGCAAGTTCGTCCAATCCGTAACGCTTTAATCCGTGATACACGATAAAATTAACATACGGAACTATACTGCCGCGGTAATCGAGATATGGCGGCTTGCGCTTGCCGTTATTATCGGGCTTGGATGTTTTGCCGTATTCGCGGTTATCTATAGACAGCGTTGGAATTACATATTCGCCCCAAAACCGCTTGGGATCGGTCAAATTGTTTATTATCAACGATAATTTTTCACGGGTATCGACTGCTCCGGCAAGCAACGGATAGAACGACGTAGCGCCGATCGCCGAAGCCCACTGTCCCGTCGTGTATCTGTTTAAATAAAGCCCCTCGCCTTCGCACCAAAAAACATCGTTTATTATTTTCTGCATATCAGTCTTGGCTTTGGCGTATTTGGCACGCTCGGGCAAATCGAGCATAGCGGCTATGCGTTCGAGAACGTCGAATGCCAACAGCCTTAGCGCGGACAGATCGAGACTGAACATCGGCGTCGGATTAAACTTCTCTTTAAGCGGCGAATCGCTCCATTTATATGCAATATCGTCCTTTGTCTTTTCGGATATTATAGGCGCGGCTATCGGCGGATACAAACGTTCGAGTTTTCTGTATTCGGAAATTATGCCGCTTTTATCGGACATGTGCATATAGTTATGCCATACGGTAAACACAGCCATTATCTTGTCTTCGAGAGTATAGCGCAACTGCCGCACCGCTTGATCGGGATCGGTATAGCAGCCGAGAACGGACGTACAGTTTTCATCCGTTCCGTCGATATCGAAATGGTTATCGAGTATCGCGCGCTTTGGCGAAAATATTTCGGTAAGCAAATACGGATAATAAACTCTCGACCACAGCACGGAATTAAACATACGCTCTATCGGAGCGCCGAGTTCCCCGGATCCGAGCGTTTTATTAACGCCGTATCTAAGCTCGGTTGTTTCTATCAGGCTCAATACCCTGTCGAACCACGGAAGCTCCGTTTCGAATATGTCGCTGTCTCCGACGCTCGCATATACGCAGACATGCGGCTGATGACTGTTGATTACAAACTCCATTATAGCCTCGTTAAACGCGCCGTTAGCCGAATCGGACGGCGGCATATAAGAGCTTGCACGGAAATATTCCCGATTGCTATCGTCCTCGACAAGATACCTGCCGCGATATACGGCATTATTCTCCGTTATTTCCATAGTGCCGGGTATTATTGCAATGTACGGACTTCTGCCGCGCACTTCGCCGCCCTCGATCGATAACTCTCCCGGACAATCGTAACACGGATAAAATATAACGCGCACACGCAGTTTACGGCGCGATCCGACTTGAAGAACAAGCGATCTGTCGTTCTGTCTTACCCACTTAACGCTGAGCGGACCCGAAGTAAAGTGCGCGAAACTACCGTCCGCCGTATTGGCGCAGGCGCTACCCATTCTTTGTACGAACTCATCGTTATCCAGCCATTTTTTATGCGAATAGTATAAAACTCGCACGCCCCACATTGACCCGTGCGGACCTACGAGCATTGCTCCGTTAATTGCATTGTAATCATATCCCGCGCCGATTATGTATCTGCCCGGGTAGTTTTCGTCGCCGATCGGCGGACCGCTTTCCGACTGTTCTTTGAATTTATCGAAAAAGGGCGGTCTGAAAGCAAAACCGTATTCCTTGTTTATATATTTCATATCGTCTCCGTCGCAAGCAAACCGTTAAGATAGTAAATAAGCGTTATTGGGCAGTGACAGAACAGTTCCGCTCTTTGCGCTTATTCTGAACGAATTGCCGCTTATTTCGTCGCTCGGTATTACGTAAATAAGTTTATCGGCGTGCTTGGAGATTATCAATTGCCAATCGCCTTTAATGAGCGCATCGTACATATCGGAACTAACCGTAAGTATTACGGCGGAACAATCCGAATCTTTGAAAATGTCGGACAACTGCGCTTTTACTTTACGCAAAACGAAATTCGGCGACTGCGTATATGCCGCGCCGCGACACGCCTGACAAGGTTTAAGCAAGATCGTACGTATTTCCGATCCCAC
>CATKFJ010000291.1 GCA_949747725.1 uncultured bacterium | reverse complement strand
GCTACGCCCACGCAAACCGTGCAGATAAACAGCGTGCCCGGAAGCGCGCCTGTAAACAGCATGCCCGGAACACGTCCGGCAAGCAATACCTCGGGGAATATGCGACCCTCGATGTCTATGCCCGGTAGCGCCGCGCAGCAACGCAGACAGGTGCCTCCGCAGCAGTCGGCTCAACCGCAAAACAGACAGGTGCCGCCTGCGAACAACGACGGATTCAACCCCGATGAGTTTTAATCGGTCAGTGATGTAAAAACGCAAAAACCGAACGGATATTCCGTTCGGTTTTTATATTCGAGCGAGTAAACGTCCGCGTAAACATCGGTCGCGGCTCGGAAAAAGTATCGTTATAAGGTTGCAAGTTCTGATTTTCAAGTTACTAATAACGCTTGACATGTTTGACGAAATTTGATAGAATTGTCAGTGATGAATATGAACCGTAAGCGTAAAAAACAAAGAGAAGTGTATCTGTGTTATACATTTCTCTTTTTTTAGAAAATAAAGGAGATATCATGAACGAAATAGAATCCAAATATGCCGAATGGCTTAAAAAAGCGCCCGAATATGTTTCGGAGCTTAAAGCTATGACCGATGACGATAAGAAAGAAGCGTTCTATAAAGATCTCGAGTTCGGTACTGCCGGGCTTAGAGGAGTACTCGGCGCAGGCACGGACAGACTTAACGTTTATACGATAGGTAAGGTCACTCAAGGGCTTGCGGACTATATTTCTGCGCATAAGAGCTCGGGCGCGACCGTCGCTATCAGCTACGATTCGCGTAACGGTTCTACCGAGTTCGCGCATTATGCCGCGTCGGTGCTTGCCGCAAACGGGATAAAAGCGTATTTGACGCGCACGCTTCAGCCCACGCCGTATTTGTCGTTCATGGTGCGTAAGCTCGGCTGCGACGCCGGAATAATGATAACGGCAAGCCACAATCCGGCTAAGTTCAACGGTTATAAAGTTTACGGTGCGGACGGTTGTCAGGTCACCGATAAAGCCGCGGCGGAGATATTCGGATATATCCAAAAAACGGATATGTTCGCAGTGAAAAAAGCGGAGTTCGACGGCGCCGTAAAAAGCGGCGATATAGTTTTTACCGACGTTACGCGCGAATATCTCGATGCCGTATATGCGCGGTCCATAGGCAACAACAGGGAAGTTTCTATCGTTTATACTCCGCTCAACGGCACAGGTACGGAGATCGTGCCGCAAATGTTTGCCGAACGCGGATTCAAAAACGTCACGGTAGTTCCCGAACAAGCGTTGCCCGACGGCGATTTTCCCACAACGCCGTATCCCAATCCCGAAAAGGCGCAAGCGCTCGAACTCGGGATCGAGCTTGCACGAAAAATAAAAGCCGATATTGTTATAGGCACGGACCCCGACGCGGATAGGCTGGGTACGGCAGTTCGTATCGAGGACGGAAGTTATCGACTGATAAGCGGCAACGAAATGGGCGTGCTGCTGATAGACTATATTTTTTCGCATGCCAAATCGTTGCCGAAACATCCGCTTGTGGTTAAGACCATCGTAACGACGGACCTTGCGGCTCGCGTTGCCGAAAGTTACGGCGCGGAGGTTCGAGAGGTTCTTACGGGCTTTAAGTACATAGGCGAGGTAATTAAAAATCTCGAAAACGACGGATCGGGCGATCGGTTTGTGTTCGGGTATGAGGAGAGCTACGGTTATCTTTCGGGTACTTATGTGCGCGATAAGGACGCTGTGGTTGCGAGCATGCTCGTTGCGGAAATGACCGCCGATTACCTAAAAGAAGGGAAAACGCTAATCGACGCGCTCTCGGGTATTTACGACAAGTTCGGCAGATACTATCACCGCACGGTGTCGTTCACTTACGAAGGCGTTGCAGGCGCGCAGAAAATGAAAGAGGTGCTTGCGTCGGTACGCAACGATCCGCCCAAAGCGATAAACGGTTCTGTCGTCACGGAGAGCATCGACTATCTTACTCAAACCGAACGCGATCTTCCCAAGTCGAACGTACTGTCGTTTAAAGCCGAGGACGGCAGTAAACTGATAGTCCGTCCGTCGGGTACGGAGCCGCTCATAAAGGTTTATATCACGGCGGCAGTCGGCGGCGAAAAGCGTATCGACGCAATACTCGACGAAGTCAAAAAATTTATGTAACGCGGCATGCGTGCCCGTATATCAAGGGGGTTGCGCGTATGGCGCAAAGAGGTATAAAATGAAATACACGAAAAGTGAATTTTTAGACTATATAACCGAAAACGACGTTAAGTTCGTAAAACTTACGTTCTGTGATTTTCTCG
>CATKFJ010000290.1 GCA_949747725.1 uncultured bacterium | reverse complement strand
TATACCAATAATTTTGCCCATAAAATTAATCCTCCGAAAATTGTTTTTTAATTGATTTATATTGCTTAATTGGCGACTCTGACTATGCTGTGCCGCAAAATACGGTCGCCCATTTTATAGCCTTTGTTGTAAACCTCGACGATCATATTGACCTTAGAGGGATCGTTTGTTTTTGTCTGCATAACGGCGTTATGTAGGTTCGGGTCGAACTGCATTCCCAATGCCGGGATCTCTTCCACTCCGAATGCCGTAAGTATATCCACTATTTGACGATAAATCATCTTAACGCCCTCGGCGACTTTCTCGTCGGATATAGTCTGTATAGCCTGTTTCAACACGTCAAGCTCGGGAATAAGCTTTTCGAGAACAGTACAAATCCCGTCCTCTTTGAGCTTTTTGTTATTATCGTTCATACGCTTGCGATAATTATCGAAATCCGCTTGCATACGATTGACCAGATTAGAAAGCTCTTCCGAACGCGCCTTTTCCTTTACGGCGATAGCTTGAGCAATACTGAGCTGCTGAGAAACCGTAACAAGTTGGTTTTGCATTGCTTTATACTCTTCCTGTTGCATTTCCACAACAGGCAGCTCTCGGGTTCGCTCTCTTGTTTTTTCGTCCATTATATCCTCCGATCTTAATTTTTATTATTCGGCCGAATCGACTTCGGTATTTAAAGAATTATCATCGCCGTCCGGAGCTTCTCCGTCCGCATCGCTATTCGCACTCTCGCCCGCAGGCAACATTTGAACGGTTTTTGACAGATAGTCGAGAATCGACACGACTTTGGAATAATCCATGCGTATAGGGCCTATGACTCCGGCATTGCCTACGGTTACGCCGCCTATATTATAAGATGCGGTAACGATCGCACATTCGGGCATTCCGTCCTTTATCTCATTGTCCTTGCCTATCTTGAATGAAATGTTCATATCGTCCGAATTCTGAAGCACGGGAACAAGTTCTTCCTTTGCGTCCAAAAATTCGAGCATTGCTTTAGCTTTTTTAAGGTTCGAATATTCCGGCTGTTCAAGGATTTTAGCGCTACCCTCGAGCACGATATCCGAAAACATTTCTTCGTGAGAATAATTTTTAAGTATACGGATTATCGTATCGAATACGCGCTCATATTCTTTTTTAACCTGCTTTACTATTGCTTTGGGCTTGTTGATATCGCTTATCTTGTGTCCGCCGAAAGCATCGGTAACAAATCTGCTCGCCATATCGCAGTACTCGTCGGTAACTCCGCTGCCGATATGAACGGTAGTATCCTTGAGTACGCCGAGATTGGTCACTATTATTATCAGCGCGGTAGTATCGGTTATGCGTACTATGCGGATATTTATGATCGTAGCGTCATCCGCATTCTGAACATACGCAACCGACGTAAGATTGGTTATTTCCGATATGACTTTAGCCGTGCTTTTAAGCAAATCGTCTATCTCGGTAACCTTTTTGTTGAAATAACGTTTTACGATCTTCAGCTCTTGACGCGTAAGTTTACGACGCGGCATAAGCTTTTCCACATACAATCTATATGCTTCCGCCGTAGGGACTCGTCCGCTCGATGTGTGCAGTTGAGTCAAATACCCCATTTCCTCAAGCGCAGCCATCTCATTGCGTATCGTCGCCGACGACAGCGCCGGCAAATGATGCTCTTTGATTTCCGAACTCGAGACAGGCTGACAGTTTTCTATATAACCGTCTACTACCGCCTGAAGTATTTTTTCTTTTCTATTCGTAAGACCCATATTATTTCGACTGTCGGATTTCGACAAATTAGCAATCTCTACCTTAGACTGCTAAAATATTTTAACATATACATATGTCTTTGTCAATCGTTTTTAAAAGAAATTTTGCGGCATTTTACAAAATCGGTATACGATTATACCGACCATATACAATATATCGAATTCATTATATAATAATATATATCGCTACTCCCCGATTTTTGTCGGAACGTATATTACTACTTCGGTACCGGAATCGATCACAAGCGCGCCCTTAGGCGAACGAACCGCACGGTTTACCATAAAGAAATCGGCAACCGAGCCGAACACGTTATACATCAGCGGCATAAACGGCAACGGAAAAAATATCGGCGGCAATAATACGCATAACGGAATCAGGACGAGATCGTACAACACAAACGGAAACAACGCAACAAAAATATACTGCGCCTTATTGAAGATTATATTCGGCGATCCGCAAGATGCCGCCAGCTTGCCGAATTTTACTTCGGGGATCTTAAATTTAACGATCATCACAGCAAAAGCATGCGCAAACTCGTGAACATACGG
>CATKFJ010000289.1 GCA_949747725.1 uncultured bacterium | reverse complement strand
AACATAAGTGCGTGCGCGCACTCAGATGTCAAAAAATGGAACTCGGCGAACCGGACGCGTCGGGCAGGCGCAGACCCGTGCCTATACGGGGAAGCGAATTCGATCTGGAAGTCGATACGGTCATCGTAGCTATCGGTACTTCGCCAAATCCGCTTATAAAGAATACGACGCCGGGCATAGACGTGCAGAAATGGGGCGGTATAATCACCGACGAGCACGGCAAGACCACGCGCGATATGGTGTACGCCGGCGGCGACGCGGTAACGGGCGCCGCGACGGTCATTCTCGCAATGGGCGCCGGCAAGGACGCAGCCGCTCGGATCGACGAGGCGATCCGAGCCAAAAACAAATAGCAGTCTATTCGATATTTTCGTCGAAAAGGGCGGAGCGAACGTTCCGCTCTTTTTATGTGTCGCAGTATTTTCGATTTGTGGAGTTAGTTGCGGCGAACATTGTCGAAATAAAGGCATAGAGGCTTGAAAAATAAAATTTAATATGCTATAATTTGTTCGTATATTTATGCAGTCGGATTCTGCCTTATATAGATATAACCCAAAAAGGAGTAAACACACAATGACCGATGAGAAAGACAAGCAGTTCGCCGAGGTCCTCGAAAGTCTTAAAGACGTTCCGGGTCCGGTAATGATGGCGATGCAAAAAGCGCAGGATATTTACGGATATCTGCCGCTTCAAGTACAGCTTCAGATAGCCGATTATTTCGGCGTTCCGCTTGCTACCGTATACGGGATCGCAACGTTTTATTCGCAGTTCAGACTCGAGCAACCCGGGCAGATCAAGATCGCCGTTTGCTTGGGTACGGCATGCTATGTCAAGGGCAGCGGTAACGTTATAGACAAATTCTCGCGTATACTCGGCGTAGAAGCCGGTCATACCACCGCCGACGGCAGATTCACTCTCGAAGCTACGCGTTGCATCGGTTGTTGCGGTCTTGCGCCCGTTCTTACAGTAAACGGCGAAGTATACGGCAAGGTCACGGAAGACAGCGTCGACGAGATATTGGCCAAATACAATCAGGCATAATCAGGTTTAAGGAGTTCCATACATATATGAAAACCATACAGCAATTACATGAGATCCGCGAAAGTCTTGCGGCAAAGATAGCCGAGCGCAAAGAGGGCGCGGCAACAGCCGGACTTCCTAACAGATACGTGCTTGTTTGCGGCGGTACGGGATGTACTTCCGGCAACAGCAAGATCATACACGACAATCTCGTTTCCGAGCTTAAAGAGCGCGGACTCGATAAAGAAGTTCAGGTAATAATGACGGGCTGTTTCGGACTTTGCTCAAAAGGTCCTATCGCCGTCGTATATCCCGACGGTGCGTTTTATACTCACGTAAAGCCCGAGGACGTAAAAGAGATAGTAGAGCAACACATAGTAGGCGGTACCCCCGTCGAGCGTTTGCTCCATGCCGAGAAAGACATTCACGGACAGCTCAAGAGCATAAACGATACCGATTTCTACCGTAGCCAGCGCCGCGTGGTGTTGCGCAATTGCGGTGTTATCGATCCCGAAAATATAGACGAATACCTTGCCACGGACGGCTACGCCGCGTACGAAAAAGCCGTAACTACCATGACTCCTCAACAGGTCATCGACGAGGTAAAAAAGAGCGGACTCAGAGGCCGCGGCGGCGCGGGTTTCTCCACGGGCATGAAGTGGCAGTTTACGCACGACGCGCAGGGTGCGGTAAAATACGTCGCATGTAACGCCGACGAGGGCGACCCCGGCGCGTTCATGGACAGATCGCTTTTGGAAGGCGATCCGCACGCCGTTATCGAGGCTATGATGATAGCCGGTTATGCGGTAGGGGCGGAACACGGCGTTATTTACGTTCGTGCCGAATACCCGATAGCCGTTCACCGTTTGGAAGTAGCTATCGCGCAGGCGCGTGAATACGGTATACTCGGCGACAACATTATGGGACTCGGACATAAGTTCGATCTCGAGTTGCGCTTGGGCGCGGGCGCGTTCGTTTGCGGCGAGGAAACGGCGCTTTTGAACTCTGCGGAGGGTAAGCGCGGCGAACCGCGTCAGCGTCCGCCGTTCCCTGCGATAAAGGGATTGTTCGGCAAGCCTACGCTTATAAACAACGTTGAAACGTACGGGAACATCGCTCAAATCATACTTAACGGCGCAGATTGGTTCGCATCGGTCGGCACCGAAAAGAGCAGGGGCACTAAGGTGTTCGCGCTCGGCGGCAAGCTCGAAAACGTCGGGCTTGTAGAGATACCTATGGGAACGCCTCTTCGTACTATTGTAGAGGATATCGGCGGCGGTTGCCCCAACGGCAAGAAGTTT
>CATKFJ010000288.1 GCA_949747725.1 uncultured bacterium | reverse complement strand
TATCGGCGCTTACGCTGCGGCTATGGGCGGACTTGATTGCTTGGTATTTACAGGCGGTATAGGCGAGCATACCGTGTGCGTACGTGAGTTTGTTTGCAATGATATGGAATTTTTGGGCGTTAAGCTTGACAAAAAACTCAACGCAAAACCTCCGCGCGACCAAGAGACACTCATCAGTTCTGCCGATTCAAAGGTCAAGGTCTATATAATTCCTACGAACGAAGAACTTTATATCGCACGCGAAACCGTTAAGCATAAAAACGATTGAAACATACGATCATATACGAGCTGAAACAGCTGTTATATCCGGACGATATAAAGTGTATCGTTTGCGGTAGGGAGATCATACCAAATAGGTACGGGCTTTGTAATAAGTGCAAGATAGAGCTTAACGAAAATTACTGTTTGTGTTGCGGCAGACATAAGGTCGGAGTAGGCGATTATTGCGACGAGTGTGCGGATATGTCTGTGCATTTCGATGAAGCTCGGTCGGCAGTTAATTATGTAGACAACGCCCAAAATTTGGTGTTGCGTCTTAAATTCGGAAATTCCCCATATCTTGCGGAGTATATGAGCAGATATATGCTCGATACGTTATTGTTTACGGATTGGGACATAGATTGTATTACGTTTGTGCCGTTGCATAAAACACGACGGCGCAAACGCGGATATAATCAAGCGGAATTACTCGCGGCGGCGCTTGCCGAATATACGGATAAGCCGTGTTCGGCATTGCTTGAAAAGACTGTTGTTACACCCACTCAAGCTCGATCGAACCGCGAGGAGCGATTGAAAAACCTTCGCGGAACTTTTTCGGTAATCGGTAAACCGCCGAGGCATTTATTGTTGATAGACGATGTTTTAACAACGGGTTCTACTGTTGACGAATGCAGCAGAGTACTCAAAAAAGCAGGGGCAAAAGTTGTCTACGTTTTGACGTTCGCATCGGTTCCCGAACGACCGTTCTTGGATAAACCGACTCAAAATATACGGGATTTTCGAAGATAAAAAACTTGACTATTCCATAATTAAGTGATAGAATAATAAAGGTATCGTGTTTTACCTCATTTGATGTGTTACGTTGGATTGTCGACGTAAGTAATATTATATCAACTAAATATAAACACAAAAATATTTAAGGAGAATGTTATGACCCTGCTTTCAAGTACGGCGGCTGTTTTATATGCTGTTTTACCCATAGTCGGTTTGATCGTCGGTGCGTTGGTCGGTATTTTTGTTTACCGTATATATCAAAATAAGCGTGTCGGCGCAGCCAAACAAGCGGCTAATAAAATGCTTGAAGACGCCGTTAACGAAGTTAAAGAAATGCGTAGAACGGCTACGCGCGAAGCTAAAGAAGAATTGGAAAAGGAACGTAGCGCACAGGAAAAAGAGTTGCGTGAAAAACAGTCCAATATTTCCAGATCGGAGCAACGCATACTGCAACGCGAGGAAACTTTAGATAAAAAAGAGCAACAGCTCGATAGAAAATCGGATGAGCTCGATGCTCAGAAAAACGCGCTTGCGCAAAAGAATGCCGATGCGGACAAGCTTAAAGCCGAGCTTGCCACGGCTCACGAAAAAATCTTAGAAGAAATTCAGCATGTTGCCGGTATGTCTAAGGATGAGGCTAAATCTCAGCTTATAGACGCTATTAGGGACGAGGCTAAGCGCGACGCGGCTAAAATGGTGCGCGATATCGATGCCGAAGCAAAAGAGGAAGCCGATAAACGCGCGCAGAAAATAGTGTCGCTTGCCGTTCAGCGTTGCGCGGTTGATCACAGTGCGGAAATTACCGTTTCTACGGTTGCGCTGCCTAACGATGAAATGAAGGGCAGAATTATAGGCAGAGAGGGTAGAAATATTCGTGCGCTCGAAACCGCTACGGGATGCGATCTAATAATCGACGATACGCCCGAAGCCGTTGTGCTTTCTTGTTTCGATCCGATTCGTCGCGAAGTTGCGCGTATAGCGCTCGAAAAGCTTATAAGCGACGGGCGTATCCACCCCGGACGTATCGAAGATTTGGTAGAAAAGGCTCAAAAGGAAGTGGACGTAAAGATCAAAGAGGCAGGCGAAAACGCCATGTATGAAACAGGCGTGTTCGGTCTTAATCCCGATCTTGTTCGCATACTCGGTCGTCTTAGATTCCGTACTAGCTACGGTCAAAACGTATTAAGGCATTCTATCGAAACCTCTAATCTTGCCGGAATAATGGCAGCCGAACTCGGCGCAAACGTTCAGCTTTGCAAACGCGGCGGTTTGCTCCACGACTTAGGTAAGGCGCTCGATCATGAAATAGAGGGAACGCACGTTTCTATAGGCGTTGACGTT